>JACRMO010000144.1 GCA_016214925.1 Gammaproteobacteria bacterium | reverse complement strand
GAGTCAGAAGCTCATCGAGGCCGGGCTGCCACTGCCAGCCTATGAAATGGTGTTGAAAGCCTCGCACACCTTCAATCTGCTGGATGCGCGTAGCGCAATCTCGGTCACCGAACGCCAGCGTTTCATCCTGCGCGTGCGTACGCTGGCGCGCGCCTGCGCCCAAGCCTATTACAACGCCCGCGAGGCCTTGGGCTTCCCGATGTGCAAGCAGGAGGGCGTGGCATGAGTGGGGCCCGCGACCTGCTGATCGAAATCGGCACCGAGGAACTGCCGCCAAAGGCGTTGCTGCGTTTGAGTCAGGCCTTCACCGACGGCGTGCGCAAAGGTTTGGAACAGGCCGGCCTCGCCTTCGGTAGCGTGCACAGCTATGCCGCACCGCGGCGTCTGGCGATCTGGATCGAACACCTCGCCACCGCACAGGCCGATCGCGAGCAGATCCGTCGCGGGCCCGCTTTGACCGCAGCCTTCGATGGCGAGGGCAATCCGACATCCGGGGCACAGGGTTTCGCGCGTTCCTGCGGCGTCACCATGGAACAGTTGGAACAACTGGAAACCGACAAAGGTGCTTGGCTGGTCTATCGCGTCATGGAACGCGGCCGCACTACCGCGGAACTGATTCCGGACATCGTCACGCAAGCGCTCCATCAATTGCCGATCCCCAAGCGCATGCGCTGGGGCGCCGGCACGGCGGAGTTCGTGCGGCCGGTGCACTGGATTGTGCTGCTGTTCGGCGATGTAGTGATCGATGCCGAGATTCTCAGCGTGAAGAGCGGTCGCGAGACGCGCGGTCACCGCTTTCATCATCCACAATCGATCTATATCGGTGAGCCGGCCGCCTATGCGCCGCTGTTGGAAACCGAAGGCCGCGTCATGGCCGATTTCGCCGCGCGCCGCGAGGCGATCCGCGGCCAAGTCATCGAGGCCGGTGTTGCCACTGGCGGCCGTGCGTTGATCAACGACGATCTGCTCGATGAAGTCACTGCGTTGGTCGAATGGCCGGTCGCCGTGGTCGGCGATTTCGAGACACGTTTCCTCGACGTGCCCTCCGAGGCGCTGATCTCGACCATGCAGGACAACCAGAAATATTTTCCGGTGGTCGATGCGCAGGGCAAACTGCTGCCGCACTTCATTACGATTTCCAATATCGTCAGCCGCGATCCCGCGCAGGTGAAGGCCGGTAATGAACGCGTGGTGCGTCCGCGTCTGAGTGATGCCGCGTTCTTCTGGAACCAGGACCGCAAGCAACGCCTGGAAAGCCGCATCGACAAACTCGGCACCATGGTGTTCCAGACCAAGCTCGGCACGCTACTCGATAAACAGAAGCGTGTTGCATCGCTCGCCGGTCATATCGCAACAGCCATCGGCGCGGATAAGCAACTCGCCGAACGCGCGGCGATGCTGGCGAAGTGCGACCTGCTCACCCACATGGTGTTCGAGTTCCCCGAGCTACAGGGTGTAATGGGCCGCTATTATGCGCAGCACGACGGCGAGCCGATCGAAGTCGCTCAGGCGCTGGATGAGCAATACCGGCCGCGCTTCGCCGGCGATGCATTGCCCGAAACCGCCACCGGTCAGGCGCTGGCGATTGCCGATCGTCTGGATACACTGGTGGGTATCTTTGCCATCGGCCAGCCGCCCACCGGCGACAAGGATCCCTTCGCATTGCGCCGCGCCGCGCTCGGCGTAGTGCGCATACTCATCGAAGCCCAGCGCGATCTCGATCTAGCAGAGCTACTCGCGACTGCTGCGGCCGGTTTCCCGGCCGTACTCAAGGCGAATGCCGCGGTCGATGGCGTATTCGACTTCATGATGGAACGTCTGCGTGCCTATTACACCGACGCCGGTATCGCACCGGATGTGTTCGATGCCGTGCGCGCGCAACGCCCGACGCGGCCGCTGGATTTCCATGCCCGCTTGCACGCGGTCACGGAATTCCGCGCGCTGCCGGAAGCGGAAAGTCTTGCCGCCGCCAACAAACGTAGCGGCAACATCCTGCGCAAAACCGAAGAGAATATTCCTGCTACGGTCGGCAACATCCTGCGCAAAACCGAAGAGAATATTCCTGATACGGTCGATGCCGCGCGCCTCATCGATACGGCGGAACTGGATCTTGCCAAGGCGCTGGGCGAGTTGCGCGGTAGCGTGGGTGCGCAGTTCGATCATGGTGACTACACTGCGGGGCTGCGCCGACTGGCCGCGTTGCGCGAACCGGTCGACCGGTTCTTCGATAACGTCATGGTGATGGCCGAAGACGCGGCGCTGCGCGCCAATCGACTCGCGCTGTTACAACAGTTGCAGGGACTGTTCCTGCGCGTGGCCGATCTCTCCCGTTTGCAGAGTTGAATGCGATGACAGAGCACGATTCCTATCAGGCCATGTTGAACGCCGTGCAGGCGTTTCACGATAAGCATGATTTCAAGAACACCGGCGGCGAGGAACTTACCTATCGCGTCGCCCTGATGGCCGAGGAACTCGGCGAGATTTCTTCGTGCGTCACCAAGGGCAAGGGGCGCGGCATGCTTGCCGAGGAATGCGCCGATCTGTTCATCCTGCTGATCGGCACGGCCATCGCCGAGGACTTCGATCTCCAGCAGGCCTTCTGGAAGAAGATGGAAAAACTCATGCTGCGCGAGTCGCGCATGGTCAACGGCCGCATCCGCGTGTCCGAATTCCGCGATATGGATTGACCGGTTCCCATGCGACTCGTGATCCTCGACCGCGACGGTGTCATCAATGAAGACTCCGACGCATATATCAAATCTCCGGACGAATGGGTTCCTATCCCCGGCAGTCTCGAAGCCATCGCGCGCCTGAATCACGCGGAGTACCGCGTCGTGGTCGCGACCAATCAGTCCGGCGTGGCGCGTGGTCTGTTTACCATGGACACCTTGAACCGTATCCATGAAAAGATGCATCGGGCGCTCGCGGAACTCGGCGGGAATGTCGACGCCATTTTTTTCTGCCCGCATGCGCCTGACGATCACTGCGTTTGTCGCAAACCCAAGCCGGGTTTGTTCCAGGAGATCGAGCAGCGCCTGGGCGTTTCGTTGGGCAACGTGCCCGCTATTGGTGATTCCCTGCGCGATCTGAAAGCAGCACTCGCAGTAGGTGCGCAACCGCTGTTGGTCCTGACGGGAAAAGGCTTGATTACCCAAGCCAAATTGGTAGGCGACCTTGATATACCTATATTCGAAAATCTGGCGGCGGCGGTCGATGCCTTGCTGGAGGACGATGCCGCGCCATGAATAAACAGCCCGCTACCGCGGCAGGGTTTATCCGATCCAGCTTGTTCTCGATCGTGTTCGTCACGACCATTCCCATCTTCGCTCTGCTGACGGTACTGTGCTTTCCGTTTCCGTTCAAAGTTCGTTATGCCATCGCCTCGCGCTGGGCACTCCTTAATCTGTGGTGGCTCAAACACAGTTGCGGGTTGAGTTATCGGGTCAGTGGCGCGGAACATATTCCGCGCGAAACGGCCATCATCTTCAGCAAACATCAATCGACCTGGGAAACCCTGGCGTTGCAGGCGATCTTTCAATTGATCACGCAAGGCCGACAGCGTTTAGAGGATGGGCGTTGGGTCGTGGTCTTCCCAGAGGGTACGCGCATCACCCCAGGTCAGAAAGGTCGCTATCGTATCGGCGGTGCCATACTCGCCGAGCAAAGCGGCCATCCCATCGTGCCGGTCGCGCACAACGCAGGTGAATTCTGGCCGCGAAAGGGATTCATCAAACGCCCCGGTGAAATCCAAGTCGTCATCGGGCCGGCAATTCCGAGCCAGGGGCGCGCTGCTGCGGAAATACTCAAAGAAGCCGAGACATGGATCGAAGACACCATGGCGCAGATATCGAATGTGCCGAAGGCTCGGTAAGACTTTCAGCTTGTACGCTGTGCGCCGTAACGGGAGACGGCGCTATGAACTTCCGTGGGTGCATGCGGTGATTCTGAATAGTGCGCGATACTGGATGCTAGCGTATGTCACACATCCAAGTTCGCCACGGCCAGCGCATTGGTCTCGATGAATTCGCGGCGCGGCTCAACTTGATCACCCATCAGGGTGGTAAAGATTTCATCGGCCGCGACGGCATCTTCGATCTGCACACGCAGTAGACGCCGCGTCTCGGCGTTCATCGTGGTTTCCCACAACTGCTCGGGATTCATCTCACCCAAGCCTTTATAGCGCTGGATGTGCTGTCCGCGGCGCGCCTGTTCGAGCAGCCATTCGATGGCTTGTTTGAAACTGGCGATGTCCTGCTTGCGCTCGCCGCGCATGACGTAGGCGCCGGCGCCCAACAATCCATCCAGTTGCCGGCCAAATTCGGCCATGCGCTGATATTCGCCGGACGCGAAAAAGTCACTCGATAACCGCTGTTCCGCGGCGATGATGCCGTGGGTGCGCTTCACCACATTGGCCACGAAACCTTCCGGTTCGGTTTGCAGTGCCACTAGAATTTCGAATTTCTGGCCGGGTGGCAGCGCGGCATTGGCACGCTGTTCCAATTCGTTGAACCAATCCGCTACCTGGGCCGCGTCTTGCTGTATCCGCGCTTCCAAGGTCGGCATATAAACCAGCTTTTCCAGGATGACTGGATCATAACGGCGGCTCAAACGCCTAATGGCCGCCATTACCGCCATGTAGCGTTCGGCAAGTTGTTCCAATGCGGTACCTGTAATCGCTGGGGCATCGGCATTCACATGTAACCGCGCATCTTCCAGGGCACTGTTCAGAAGGTGGGCATTCAGCGCGGCGTCGTCCTTAACATATTGCTCTTGCTTGCCTTTTTTGACCTTATAGAGCGGAGGCTGGGCGATGTAGATATACCCGCGCTCAATCAGCTCGTGCATCTGCCGGTAGAAGAAGGTCAG
>JACRMO010000143.1:4375-21480 GCA_016214925.1 Gammaproteobacteria bacterium | reverse complement strand
ATTGGCTCACCTGCCGGTTTAATGCCCGGGCAATTTTCCGACGACTGGCAAGACCCCAAATCATTGCTCGCAGCAATCGTTATGAAACCCGCTTCGTCCTGACCCGCAGCCGGGGAGAGAACCGCCCAGCGCCCCCAACGGTGCACGGAGTCCTCTTCTTTATCAGCCTTCTTCGCGACAGCGGCTTCCCAGACACCCCCCATCAGGATGCTGAACACACTCAGTGCAATCAACGACTTTTTGATATTCACACAAACATCCTCCGGCACATTGTTCGACCTGCGGTCATCCTGTTCGCAGGGATTCGATTTTCGTTACAAGGAGCAATACTTATGCCACAGCCTAACATCTGGCATAAAAGCTCATTGATTATAGATAGTTATATGGCATCGATCGAGCCAAACGACATATGCGTCAACATCGAAATGTAACGAATGTCGACGCGACCGGAATAGGGAATACAACATAGAGACATACATGTCACGTAATAACAGTGGGTTGACGAGCATAACAATTACCCGTCCAAACCAACGCCGCCGTAAAACTAACCGACGAAAATTCACCATCGACTTCAGTGCGACGCGCGCTTCGAGTACTGCAATCCCCTCCCTATTCTGCAAGATGGGAAGGATTCCCAGCATGCTACTATGCGGCACGTTTCGCCGACAGGATCCGCTTTTCCGGAATGCATCCCTCCTCCCGCGTCATCGAGTTCCTCCGACTCTCGCCGGAACCCCATCGCCATGTCTCGGAGCGGGAGGTTCACGCCTTGCTGAGCGACCGCCCGGCGGATTACTTGGCCTTCATGCGTACCCGCCTGGAGGCACTGGCTAGCGGTGCTCTGGACCTGGAATTGCCCCCGAAACAACTGTTCACCGATCCGCAGCGTAGCGGTGATTTTCGGGTCATGCCCTGCGTGACGCGCGGCCCTGACACCGTCACCAAAACCGTCAAGCTCGTCGGGACCAACCTCATTCAGCACGTAGTTCCCGACCAGATCACCGTCGGCCGCGCCTTCGCGCTGCACCCGCGCGAGAATTTCGTCACCCACACCTTCGAGGCCTGCCTGTTGTCGTCCGCACGCACCGGCGTATGCGCGGCGCTGGCCCGCACATTGCTGGCGCCGCCGGCCGGTTCGATTGGTATTGTCGGTGCCGGTCGCGTCGGTTGGTATGCGGCAGTTTATGCCTGCGCAACGCAACCACCACGCGAACTCCGTTTCTGTGATCGCGACAGCCAACGCGCCAGAACCGCCGCAGAGCTGCTGCGCGAGCTGTATCCCGATATCGATGTCGCGGCCACGGACCTGGCGACAACGTGCGCGGGCGACACGCTGATACTGGCCACCACGGCACGGGAACCCATCGTCTCGCCGCAGGACACCCGCGCGACATTGGTCATCAGCCTGGGCGCCGATACCGACGATCAGCGCGAGCTCGATGATGCCTGGGCCGCAGCCGTGAGGATTTATGTCGACACGCAGGACAGCGCGCGTTTCGGCGATCTGCGCCGCTGGGTGGATGCCGGATTGTTGGACAGCGCGCAGTTGACGGACATATTCAGCTTGCTCCGTTCACCGGACGCACAGCGCTCGACGAATCGCAGAGCGTTCGTTTCGACCGGCTCGGCCTTGTTCGATAATCTCACCATCGCATATCTGCTCGAACGTTTGCAGACAGCACCGTGCGAGACGGCATCAGGATAACAGCGCTTCGCAACACTCCGTCACCCGCGCGAACTGCCGTGCCTCATCGAAATCCGCGTGACGCGCCGCAAACGCAGTCGCGGCCGCGCGCAACGACACATCCGCCAACAGCATGCTCACAAGTTGCGCATAATCGGGCGGCGCTTGATCCGGATACACCGCACGCCCCGCGCCCAGCGCTTCCATACGGCGCGCCACCAGCGCCTGTTCCGGCTGCATCGGTAGCAACAGTAGCGGACACCCACCCAACAGCAGTGCGGCCACGCTGCCATGGCCGGCATGACAGATCGCCAGATCGCTGTGCGTCGCGACCTCGATCATGCGCACCGGTGTTTCCGAGAATCGCAGCTGCGGACCACTTAAACGGGCGCGCTCCGGTTCAGCCAAACTGGGCGCGTGGATCAGCGCCCGACACGGCAATGCACGCAACGCCGCGATCAACGCCGCGAAATCCCGGAACTGCGGTTTGAGATAGGCGAACGCGTGCGGCCAGCAACGCCGGCGGCGCATGATCGACCAAGATGAGATCGGGATTCAGCGCGCGATACAATCGCCGCCAGGCCTTTACCAATCCGAGCAGATTGGCCGCATTGAGATAGCCGACATGGAACAGTATCTCGGCGTAATTCACCGGGTTCGGCAGATCGCACGGTGGATGCTACCACACCGGCGCCTGCACATAATCCAGCCCGGTCGTGCCAAGGATAGCTTCGGCATAGAACAGATCCTTGAGCACCAGCGTCACTTCGTGTCCACGCACGCGCAATGCCTGTGCCAACGGCGCCAGCGCGGCGATATGGCCATAACCACCGCCCAATTCCCAAACACACAGAATACGGCTCATGCGCCTGTGCCTCTGGTATTTTCGACTTCGGAGATAAAATCTTCGTACTTGCCGCCCGCCGAGCGCGGAATATTTTCCACGGCATGCAACTCGATGACGAACGGATAGCCAAGACGTGCCTGTAATCGGGATACGAAGACCTTCCCTTCGTGCGTCGTCAACGGCCGCGCAACCACCAGACGCGCCTCGATATGCGTAAGTTTGGTCTGCACCAATTGCAATTGTTGGATCGGCGCAATAGCGTCCCAAAGCTCGGCTGGAAAACTCGGATAGGCCTGACGTCCGTCCGGGAACGTCAGCATATTGCGATGCCGTCCCAATACGCTCGCCCGGCGCGCACTGACGCCCAGCGGCATCGAGCACTTCGAGACGCACACCTTCGGACATGACATGATAATGCGCATGCTCCGGGCATTGCAGCGCCATATAACCCACCTCTTGCGCCGAATACATATCTTTGACCTCAACACCCCAAACCGCGCGACACAGCTGTCGCAGCTCATCGCCGGCAACTTCACCATAACTGCGCACCTCGCGCAGATTAGGCAATGCGATACCGCGTTCCCGGCAATGGCGCGCCAGGGCGATCAGATTGGACGGCAGCGACAATAGATAATCCGGACGCACCTCTTGAAGCCAAGCTGCTTGCGTCGGAATATCGGTACGCGAACTGAGCGTAAAACTCTCGCCGCTCGCGTAGACAACATCGGTCGCCGGCCCCCAACCATGTGCTCGCTGACCACGTCCTGGCAGTAACGTACCTTCCGGACGAATAGCCGCGAAACGGCCACTGAGATCGCGGCATTGCCAAAGATGCTCGCGCAGCGTGAATGCACGCCAGAACAGCGCGGTGACTCGGGTGCCATAGGCTGTTATCGGCGTACCCGTGGAGCCCGATGTTTGCACCTTCGACAATTTTCCATGCTCCGGTGGGATACGCTGGCTCATGAAAGTTTCGCCGGCCATGCGCAATTCGCTGCGTTTGAGTATCGGGATGTCCAGCCAAGCCTCCAGCAACGCTGGAACGCGTGGCTCTAGACCCGCCATCTGGAAGCGTTGCGCATACGCCGGAATAGTATCCAGCGCGTGCGCCAGTACCTGCATGAGCTGTGTCTGTTGTTGCGTGCATACGATCTCCGGCGACCACCATTGCGATTGCGCCAGCTGCTGTTGCAGTGCCAGCATGCCAGCCGCGTTGGCATCGGGTAGCGCCGGCCAGCCGATACCGTTCACGACCGAACGCGGTATCTGTTGATCTATGCGCGTCACCCGGTGTTCCCCATCACGGAATCCACGTCGATCAACGACAGTACATCCTCGTATTTGCCATTGGCACTGCGTGGGATGCTGTCCAGATACGTGAAACGGATGCGAAAGGGATGGCCCAGCGCGGTCTGCAAATGCGCAGTGAAGCGCACCTCCTGCTCAACGTTCAACGCCGCATCGACCACCAGACGTGCTTCGATCTCCTCGACGCTATGCTGGACCAATTGCAATTGACGGATCGGCGCGATGTCGGCGAATCCCGAATAGCCGAAACGCGGCCAATGGCGACTGCCATCCGGGAATGTCAGCATATTGCGGCTGCGCCCGAGGATACGCGTCAACACCGGCAGGCCACGCCCGCAGGGACACGGCGCGCCGACCTCGGCATAGTCGCCGATCTCGTAGCGGATCAGCGGCAAGGCAAAGTTATGCAGGACGGTCACCACGACGCGACCGATCTCTCCCGGCACGCAGGCTTGATTATCCGCATTCAATATTTCGACCAACACGCCTTCGGCCATGACATGGTAATGCGCGTGTTGTGGACATTGCAGCGCGATGTAGCCCGCCTCGCGGGTTGTGTACATGTCGATTAGTGGCACGTTCCAAATCGACTGCATCAGTGCGCGCAGATCCGTATCCAGACTCTCGCTGGCCGTGCGCACCTCACGCAGCCGTGTGGGGCGCACGCCGCGTTGCGCACTCAGTTGCACCAGCGCGCGCAGATTGGTCGGATAAGTCAGCAGATAGTCCGCATCCTGGCGCAATAACCAGTCGAATTGCTGCTCGATGTCGGTCTCGATATTCAGCAGGCTGGCCGGTCCCGTCGGGTAGATGCCATCGGTCGCGCCACCCCAACCGCTGTAATGCCGTCCGTCGGGTGGCAATGCCTGCCCGGCGTCGCAGGCACGGATCACCGCCAGACGTTGCGTGAAATCGCGGCCATGCCACAGATGATCGCGCAGGGTAAAGGCCCGCCAGAACAGATCCGTTAGTGCCGTTTTGGCAAAGCGTACCGGCCGACCGGTGGAACCGGAGGTATGATCTTCCTGTACGCTGCCGTGATCGCTCGGTAACGCTGTGCTGCGTAGCGCGGCATAACCGGCCTGCAATTCCGCGCGCAACAGCATCGGCACGCGCGACCAATCCTCCGCCGCGATGCGCCCATCCGCCGGCAGGCCCACGCGCGTCAACCGCTCCCGATAACCTGGACTTGATTGACCCGCGTGCAATAGCAGCCGCTGCGCCTGTTGCATCTGGCGCTCGCGGAGCAGCTCAAGCGGCCACCATTGGGATTGATCGAACTGCTGCAACAGCGCAAGCAGATTGACGGCCCGTGTATCCGACAAGGCCGGCCAAGTGATGCCCGGCACAATGGAATAGGGAATGACAGGAGTATCGGTGTGCATAGCCGCATGTTACGCGGCCCGCGCCCCAAAGAAAAAGGCATCCCGAAGGGTGCCTTTGTCGCCGACTACACTACGGCCCGATCAATCCGCGCGGTTGCGGAAGATATTATTGTGCTGGTCCGCGATGGATTTCTCGACCGTGACGAAGACATCGGCATTGCGTGCGGCATTGTACGTCGTACCACCCTCGTGGACCGTGTTCGCCGTGACCGTCTTGGTAATGTCGCCGACACCGCCCAGCACCTGCGCATGCGAGCCGAAGAAGCTGCCATCGACTCTGCCGGTCACCTTAGTGGCGTCATCCGCGCTCAACCGATTGGACACGATGTTGGGGCCACTGAGATAGCCACTAGCACGGAAACCGACCTGGCCTTCCACGTGTTTGACACCGTTCTCGTCCGTATCGACGCTGACGGATCCATCCTGGCCATTATTCCAGGCACCGCGCCAGGTGTCATTGCCGAAATTGACATGAATCGCCACCGGCACGCCGCTCTGCATCGCGAAACCAGTGTAGTCCGCCTGGACATTGCCGGCGTTCAGACTGTCCAGGAAAGCCATGTTGGTGGCGGTACCGGCCACGTAGTTTCCTTGGCTTCTGGACGATTCGCTGTAGTAACTGTAACCATCGTTGTAGTTGTAGCCATAGCCCTCGGCGCCGTCATACCAGTCACCGGCCGCGGTGTCCTCGGTCAATGCGGGAGCCATGCCACCATTGATTCCGGCGTTGGTGCTGCTGCTGCCCTCACCGCCATCCGGACCGGTATTGCTGTAGGTATAGCTGGACGTGTCCCACTGCAGGGTGCCGTCACCGTTATCAGTGACCGAGCCTTCCGTATGATCGGTCACGGGCGGATAGTTGTCGTGCGGCTCGGTCGGGTCGACGGTGAAATCAGCGGTCGCAGCCTGATCGCCGTTGTCCGCGGGCGGCGTGTCAATGGCAGCGGCCTGCACCTCCTCCACCTGCGTGAATTGCACATTCAGATCGATATTGGCAGGGACGCGCGCGCCGTGGCCCGATGTGGAACTGTCTTCGCCATAGCCGCCGGAGTTATATGTGCTGTAGCTGTACTCGTAAGTCGCATAGCCACAGGACGCACCTGCTTGGCAATGCCCCTCGACAACCGGCGGCGGCGGTGGCGGCGGGGGTTGCGGTGGCTCTACTGAATTACTGACTATCTTGGGGCAGTTTTCCGACGACTCGCAGGAGCCCAGATCGTTGCCCGCGGGGATCACGGCGACATCAGGCCCCGCTTCCGGGCCCGCGGCCGGCATCAGCACGGCCCAACGGCCCCACTCATGGACTGAATCATCTTCGTTCGATTTGGTTGCCGCACCGGCGACACCCGACACAGCCAACGCAATGCTGATCGCGAGAACACTCTTGGAAAATCTCATGCTACACCTCCGGGTTGCCCCTTCTCGAAAGCCTCCGAAACGCGGTTCCGGGAAGCCCTGGCAAGGTCTGTTTGAGTTCTTGATTAAAATCCCATCGTCGTTTGCGTCCTACCCCGGCGGCGGATGCGACCCGGTCACGTGCACCGAATCACGATCCGCGCGTCCCTGCCGGTATCCCTGGATGACGATCGCCGTGCCTGGCAATCGTTTGCTCACCCATACTCCGCTGTCAGAATGTCCGACCCAGATTGAGCGTGATCTGGCGCCGGTCGTATTCGTAAATCGAGATGTTGGATTTATTGTCTGTATATTGAATACCGCCGTTGACCGTCCATTTCTCCAGGTAACCCGCCTTGATGTCGTGCTGGAAGCCTGCGCTGAAACGTTCTTCCTGCTCGTCGCGCGCCTCGGCGAAACCGGGATCGATGGCGTCGTATTCGACATCGCGGTAATTGGCTCGCGCGAAGACGGTACCGTTCGGCCAGGCCTTGACGATCACACCGGCCAGCAATTCGTAACCATTATTGCCGTAGCGATCTTCGTCCGCACTGAAATCCAGCACATGGGCGCCCACCTGCCCGGCGATCTTGCGATTGTTGAAATACCGACCCAGGGTCACACCCGTCGCCGCGTAGGTTCCCTCGCGCCCACCGTCACCGCCTTGCAGGGTCGATGCATCGTTGTCGTAGCTGCGATCGGTTACCGTGGCATCCCAGGTCAACTCACCATTGTTGAACTGCCATGTCACGGCGGGGTTCAGCGAGGTAAACACCGCGAGTTCGCTACCGCCCAACCAAATGCGGTCGACATTCAGCGCCAAGTTGGCACGCCAGTGGTTCAACACGATCAAGGCCGGACCGGTACTGCCCGTCAGAATAGTCAGATCGAAGTCATCCATGTCGTTGTAGGCGCGGTCGTACAGGCTCACCTGACTCTGCCACAGGAAGGACGCGGTCTGCTCGCCAAACTGGTAGGTCTTGCCCGGCTGGAAACGGTGCGCAAGACCCGCGGCCAGCACCAGCGCGTTGTCGCTTTGCGCCTGCGAACCCGGCAACAGAACGAGCTGCGGATTGCCCTCGACGAGGTCGCTACTGGGGCCGACATTCACATTGGAGTCGTACATGAAGCCGGCGCTGATCGAGGGATTGAACTCATGACGCACCGCCATGGCCGCTTCGTCTTTCTGGATCTGTGCCAGGAAGGCAAGGACGGTAACCCGTACTTCCGGCGGGGTCTGCGGATCGTCGAGCACCGTCTGAGCCAGCTTGCGAGCCTCTGCGTATTGCAGCGAACGGTAGTAGGCGACCGCCAGTTCCAGGCGTGCGCGGTGCAAACCGGGCTGCTGGGAGAGGATCGATTGGAAGGCCTTCATCGCCGTTTTCAGGCGATCATCATCCAATGCCTGCATGCCTTCTTCAAACAACGCCTCCTCATCTTTGGCCTGTTCCGCGGCCTGCACGGGTACCACGCCGGTCATGAAAGCGGCGGCCAGCATGGCCGCGTACAGCGTGGACAACCCCGTGGAAATTCGATCCTTTCTCATTGACTCCCCCTCGTTATATCAGGTGTAATGCTGCGGAATTCCTTCACTCCATGGCATTGTCGCAAACCTGGTTTCTTGATTCTTACCGCATAGTATGCAGTTACCAGGGTACCCACAATGACTGGGATCAGTTAGGCATTGTAGGGAGATGCTTACAGATTGTGTACCCATACCCGTGACTGACTTCCGACACTTGATATTTGTCCGGGCACGCTGGCTGCTCCTGCTGGGGGCATGGCTGTTCATTCTGCCGGCCCATGCAACACCCAGCCTGTTCGGTTATCAGGAGGCCCAGCAGAACCAATCGCCGTCGTTCTCGCAATGGATCCGCGTGCTGGAGCGGCATATCCGCGAGGACTTACCCGAGGCCGATTGCACCGCCGCCACCCTGAACCGCTGCCATCTTCGCCAGTTGCAGGCGTTTCTCAATGGCATCCGCGGCCTGCCTCTGCACGAGCAACTCCAACGCATCAATGCCTACGCCAACGAGAAACGCTACATCATCGATCTCGAAAACTACGGCCTGGATGACTATTGGGCCATCGCGCGGGAGTTTCTATACAATGGCGGCGATTGCGAGGATTACGCGCTCACCAAAATGTTCTCGCTGCTGTGGCTGGGTTTCGATCCCGAGCAGCTGCGCATCGTGATCTTGCAGGACACCAATCTGCGTGTGCCCCATGCCGTGTTGGCGGTGTATGACCACAACGATATTCTCGTTCTGGACAACCAGATCCAGCAAGTCGTCGATCACCGCCAGATCGTGCATTACGTGCCGGTCTATTCCATCAACGAGAAGCATTGGTGGATCCACACACCGGTGCTGTAAATCTGTCCATTCCGGGAGCGACCTTGGATAATTCGAACGCGCGCAGACCCATCCTGATCAGCCTCATCGTGCTGTTCGCGGTCATCCTCGGCGGGGTGTGGCTGATCTTTTCCTATCTCGACCTGGAGCGCGAACGCGACCTCGGCGACTGGCGCATCCGCCTCGGGCTGATCGCCGATGATCGGGCCGCCAGTATCGACCAATGGCTGACCGGCGAATTCGCCAACCTGGGCGAACTGGCCAACAACGCCTCGCTGCAACTCTATCTCAGCCAACTCTCCACCCAGACGGATACCCCCGCGGATGTCGAATCCGCGCAGATCGGTTATCTGCGCAATCTCATCAACGCCGCGGCCGAACGCGGCGGCTACCGCGCCCTCGGCGAGCCCGAACCGCTGGTACGCGCCAACCTCCCGACCGCCGGTTACCGTGGCTTGGCCCTGCTCGATCGCGAGGGTCACGTGGTGGTTGCCACGCCGGGCATGCCGGCGTGCGCGATCTGCGCGTCGCCGCGCAGGGCCAGGCCACGCTCGGTTTTCTGGTACCGATCACCACCGTCCAGGGCATGCAGGACGCCACCGGTCAGTCGCGCGTCGGCGTATTGCTGGGCATTAAACCGGCCGCGACGGCGTTGTACCCGTTGTTGGCCAATCGCGGCGGACTGACCGAGCACGACGAAACCGTACTGGTGCGCACCGAGGGCGACATGCTGGTCTATCTTTCACCCTTGGCCGACGGCAGCGCACCGACCCAACGCAAGATGGCGCTCAACACCCCCGATCTGGATGCCGCATTCGCGATTCGCGCGCCGGGTGAATTCGCCCAGTATCCGGACTACCGCGGCGTCTCCGTCCTGATGACCAGTCGCCCGCTGACCGGTGCGCCCTGGATTCTGATGCAGAAGACCGATGCACGTGAAGCCTTGAAGGAATCCAACGACCATCGGCGTTTCCTGCTGACGGCATTCCTGCTGACGCTATTTTTTATCGGCGCCAGCCTGATCGCCGCTTGGCGTCATGGCAGCAGCGTGCGCGCGCAGGCGATGACCGCGCGCTTGCAGGAAAAGACCCGCATGCTGGAAGGTCAGACGCGTCTGCTGCACGGCGTGACCAATACCTTGTCGGATTATCTGTTCCTACTCGACGACGGCCATCGCTTGTTGTTCGCCAACCGCGCCTTCGAAGCGGCCATCGGCGTCCCGCAGGCCGATCTATTCGGCAAGACACTGGTCAGCATCTTCGGACCGGACACGGCGCAACGCATGGAACTCTGCATCGGCAACTCGACCGAACAGACCAGCACACCGGAAAGCCTTACATTCAATGACCGCGCCGGTTTGTTCCAGTGTACCGCGTTGCCACTGCCCAACCCGGCCGGCAGCGGACATGCCACCCTGGTCGTACTGCACGATGTGACCGCCTTGCACGAATCCGAACGCAAGCGCGCCAATCTGTTGCGCCAGTTGATCACCGCGCTGATGCGTGCCGTGGATAAACACGACCCGCACTCCGCCAATCATTCCTCGCGCACCGCCGAGGTCGCCGTCGCCATCGGCCGCGAATTGCAGTTGCCGGCCAACGATCTCCAGGCACTGGATCTGGCCGCGAACCTGGCGAACGTCGGCAAGATTTTTATCCCCAAGGAAGTCCTCACCAAGTCCGGAGCGCTGTCGGACGCGGAACAGGAGATGCTGAAACAGCATGTGCAATACGCATTGGATATCCTCTCCAGCCTGGACTTCGAAGGCCCGGTGGTCGCCACCATCGCGCAGAAGCAGGAACTCATGGATGGCAGCGGTTATCCGCAGGGCTTGCGTGGCGACGCGATCCTATTGACCGCGCGCATCCTCGCGGTCGCCAACACCTTCGTCGCGTTGGTCAGCCCGCGCGCCTACCGCGATGCCGTGCCAATCCCGCAGGCACTGGATCAATTGCTGACTGAATCGAAGGATAAATACGACCGGCATGTGGTCGCCGCGCTGTTCCATATCGCCGAGAACCGGAGCGATCTCACCGACATCACTGTGAATAACGCGTAACGGTTACGGAGATAGATTTGAAATCTGTCCCCTGTCAGACACCCTATCAGATCGCAGACCCCGGCCGAACCGCAGCGTCACCGGCTTCCAGCGCAACAGCATCAACAGCACAAACAGCAGCGCGTACACCAGCGGCTCGCGCACATCGGCCTTCACCAGCCACCAGAAATGCAGCACACCCAGCGCCGGCACGACGTAGGCCAGTCGATGCAGCCGCGTCCAATTGCGTCCAAGCCGACGCATCATGGCGTTGGTCGACGTTACCGCCAGCGGCACCAACAGCACAAAGGCCAGCATGCCAACCGTGATGAACGGACGCTTGAGGATATCCCGACCGATCTCACCCCAGTCGAAGAACTGATCCAGCCACAGATACGTGCTCAGATGAATACAGACATAGAAGAAGGCGAACAGCCCGAGCATGCGCCGAAGGCGGATCGGCCAACCCCAACCCGCCGCCTTGCGCAGCGGCGTCATGCACAGCGTGAGCAGCAACAACCGCAACGTCCATTCACCCGTCTCGCGCGTCAGCGCCTCGATGGGATTGGCGCCGAGCCGGTCCGTTAACAACGCGAACACCAACCATGCCGACGGCACCAGGCAGAGCACGAAGACGGTTGGCTTGATCCAGAGTTTCATACCTTAATAATTCTTGCGCAGATCCATACCCGTATACAGCGATGCAACCTGATCCGCATAGCCGTTGAACATAAGCGTCTTGCGCTTGAGAAAATCGCCGATGCGCCGTTCGGTACTCTGGCTCCAGCGCGGATGCGCGACTTCGGGATTAACGTTCGAATAGAAACCGTATTCCTCCGGCGTGGCGCGCATCCAGGCACTCACCGGCTGTTGTTCGACAAAACGGATTTTGACGATCGACTTGATGCTCTTAAACCCATATTTCCACGGCACCACCAACCGGATCGGCGCGCCGTTCTGTTTGGGCAACGCCGCGCCATACAAGCCCACCGCCATCAGCGTCAGCGGATGCATCGCCTCATCCATGCGCAAGCCTTCCACATAAGGCCATTGCAGAACCGGCCAACGCTGGCCGGACATCTGCTCCGGGTCGTGCAAGGTTTCGAACTCCACAAACCTTGCATTGCCGGTCGGCTCGAAGCGCTTGATCAAATCGGCGAGCGGGAAACCGATCCAGGGAATCACCATCGACCAACCTTCCACACAACGCAGTCGGTAGATACGCTCCTCGAAGGCATGCGGTTTGAGTATATCTTCCAGCGTGTACGTGCCGGGTTTGGCGCATTCACCCTCGATAGTGACCGACCAGGGCGACGTGCGCAGCGTATGCGCATTGGCGGCCGGGTCTTCCTTGCCGGTGCCGAACTCATAGAAATTGTTATAGCCGGTGACATCCTTGTATTCGGTCTGCGCCTCGTCGGTGCTCAAGGGGCTGCGTGTCAGACCCTTGAGGGTCACGGTACTGGCCTGCGCGGACGACATCCCACCCAGCAGTGCCGCGCCCGACAGCGCCAATCCCGCCTGCATGAATCGGCGCCGCTCGCGGTAGACGGATTCGGGGGTGATTTCGGAAGGTTGGATATCAGATGTCGTGCGGATCAGTGGCATAGCTGTACACCTCTCGTTTTCAGACCTGTTATCTGACAGATACATCGAACCGATGTTCCCCGCCCCGGAGAACGGTCATGCGAACTCGTGCCGTGGCGGGTGGCAGAACCCCGCGTCTTCCTGGCGCTTCACTCATCCGCTGGGCTGCCATACCGGGAGGCAGAAGAAGAATATCGCACCCTTCCCCGGGTGACTGACGACTTCGATCGTCTCACCATGGAGACTGATGATACGTTGGGCGATCGCCAATCCAAGGCCGGCATGATCGGCGCCGCGGCCTTGATCGGCGCCGCGGTAGAAGCGATCGAAAATGTGCGGCATGTCCTCCGGCGTTATCCCATTACCATCATCCTGTATCCGTATCTCCACCTGCACACCGAGTCTTCGAAAAACCGCCATAATCACACCGCCGCGTTGCGTATTACGTAATGAGTTGCTGATAAAATTCTCCAGCACGCGCTCTATCAGCCCGATGTCCGCGATCACCAGCGGCAGCCACTCGTCGCACTCCATTTCCAGTCGCACTCCGCGCTCGGCGGCGGTCAACTTGAATTTCTGGATGACATCCTGAACCAGCTCCACCAGCGAGAATGGCTCGCTGCGCGGCAGTATCTCATGCGCGTCCAGTTTTGCTAGATCGAAAAGTTCTTCCACAAGCCGAGTAAGTCTCTTGCTGTGCGCCAGCGCGACATCCAGATAGTGCGCCCTGATAACCGGGCCAAAATCTTCCGCATTGATCTGCAACGTTTCGATATGGCCCTGCATCACGGCCAGCGGCGTACGCAGGTCGTGCGATACATTGGCGACCAGCTCGCGCCGCACCTCATCCTGGCGCTGCAGATCCTCCAACTGCGCGCGTATGCGCACGGCCATGCAGTTGTAGTGCCGGCCCAGCCGGTCGATCTCATCGTCTTCTCCGACCCGTTCGGCGAATGGAATGTATTCATTGAAACTGCCTGCGCAGAATCGATTCATCAGCCCGGTAAGATACTCCAGCCGCTGAGTCAGCATTCTGAACAGCAGCAATCCAACACCCAGGCCCACGCCAAGACTTGCCAGCACCGCCACGGCGGAGAGTCGCGCGAGCAGATTATCCTGGAACAGTTGTTCGATGCGGTCGTATTCCTCACCGCGCAACACCACGTACAGATACCCCTTCGCGTCACCGGGAGAAGGGATCGGCGCCACGGAAAACACTTTGCGCCGATCATGACTGCGCGGATCGTCGCCCAACAGCGGGAACTCACGTCCGGTGAGAAATTCATGCACGGGCCCAAGATCGACATATCTACGCTTCACCTTGCCCGGCTCCGCCGAATAAGACAGTATGCCGCCGCTGGAATCCAGCAGGTAGATTTCGATGCTCGGGTTGACCATCATGTAGCGATGGAAGGTTTCCTGAAGAGCGGCCTCGTCCAGATTGCCGTCGCTGACCAGATTGCGATCGACGATGAGATTCTGCGCCAGATCCCTATTGAGATTCTGCAGGAACGTCTGTTGATAGTGCCGTGACAGCGCAGTGCTGAGCAGGACATACAGCAGGCCTATCCCAAGCAGCAGTGCGCCGAGGACGATGGCCAGCTTGGCAAATACGGTGCGCGGCATCATTGTGCAACGTCGCAAAACCGGTAGCCGACGCCCCACACGGTCAGGATATACCGGGGATCGTTTGGATTGCGCTCAATCTTGGCGCGCAGACGATTGATATGCGCGTTCACCGTATGTTCGTAACCCTCGTGCTGATACCCCCATACCTGTTCGAGCAGCTGAATCCGTGAATAAACCCGGCCGGGATGCCGCGCAAAATGCACCAGCAGATCGAACTCGCGTGCTGTCAGAATAATCTCCTGGTCGTCGACCATCACGCGATGCTTGTCGATGTCGATGGTCAGTCCACCGCAGCAGATCCGCGCCGGAACCGCACCCGTCAGACCCAGCACTGCGGCACTGCGCCGGAAATGCGCTTTGATGCGCGCCTTCAACTCGGGAATGCTGAACGGCTTGGTGAGGTAATCATCGGCGCCGACCTCCAGCCCCACCACGCGGTCAAGCTCGGAGGACTTTGACGACAGCATCAGGATGGGCACGTACTTCGGCTGAGCGCGCACCCAGCGGCAAACCTCCAGACCATCCAGACCGGGCAGTATCAAATCGAGAATGACCAAGTCGTAATGCTTTCCATTGAACAGTTGCGTAGCCTGACGGCCATCACTGGCGACATCGGTGTTGCAACCGATGTCGCGGGCATGGAAGGCCACCAACCTGGCAATATCGGCATTGTCTTCGACGATCAGCAGACTGTGCGACATAGGGCATCCCGTATAAATGTATAAATCCGTCAGTCAACCAGTAATTTTTCGATCAGCCGTTCCATAGTCCTGGCCCTGCCGTCGAACGCATGCGTCTCGCCAAAGAAATAACCCGCAACCCGTCCCTGTTTGTCTACGATATAGAACGCCGGCCAATATCGATTACCGAGCGCGGTCCAATAGCCCAGCCCGTTATCCAGCATCACTGGCCAGGCAATGCCATGATGTTCGACCGCTGCCGCCACTGCCTGCCTGGGTTTTTCCCAGGCGAACTCGGGGCTGTGCACCCCTACGATCTGCAAGCCCCGCTCACCGTATCTTGAGTACACCGATTTGAGCCAAGGAATAGAACGTTTGCAGTTGCCGCAGCCATATGTCCAGATATTCAGCAGTACGACTTTCCCACGGAGCGTTTCCCAATCGAGCGGTTCCGAATTTATCCACACGTTTCGGGCGCTGTCGAAGGCGGGCGCATGAATGAGTGCGTCCGCCTCGACGGCGTGATTCGGTGACACAGCCGTCATCAGAACAATAGCCAGCAATACAGTAAAAATCGGCATGGTCTGCTCCATATGCGGGCGTGTATGCCGCGCCCGGCAGGTGTTATCCCGAAATTCGACAAACATCGACCATGGATCTTCAACTCTCCAACTCATACTTGTGCCGCATGCGCCGGGCCAGCGCGGAATCTCTTGCCAGCAGAAATTCGCGCAGGCGTTCAGGATAGTCCGGGCTCACTGCGGCGAGCACGGAATCCCGTGTGCTCAACGCCTGGCGCCAAGCGCGGACCTTGGGCGTGTGTCGGAAGACTCCGAAATCGGCTACCGCGTCGAAGACATCGAAGTACCTGAAGATGGGGCCGAACACCGCGTCGACGATGCTGAAATGTGTACCCGCGAAGTAAGGACCGGCCTCGAGTTCGGCCTCGATCTGCAGCGCTTTGGCAGCGAGCTCATCGGCACTGCGGACCATGGCCCGTTCATCCGCCGCGGAATAGAAGCGCCAGATATTGTCCAGAAGATTCGATCCGAATTCCATCCAGCTGCGATGGTGCGCGCGTTCCAGCGGGTCGGCGGGATGTAACCGTGGCCCGATGGTCTCATCCAAATATTCGCAGATCACCGCCGACTCGAATATCGGCCGGTCGCCGACCAGCAACACCGGCACCTTCTCCAGGGGCGATATGGCGGAGAACCACGCCGGCGGGCAGGCAAGATCGACATAACAGCGTTCGAATGGTACGCGCTTCTCAGTCAACAGGATGGCCGCGCGCTGCACATAGGGACACAGATTGTGTGAAACGAGAGTCAGGACTTGAAACATCGACGACTCCTTTATCGAGGCGTGTAAAGGACCGGCGGCGCGATGCATTGCACGCCACACCGTGGTTGTTACGCGCGTGCTCGCATCGACGCCGTACCGGAGTGTCGGGCTGTCCGGATAGCGACAAGGCGAGTTCGTGCAAATCTATCGCGCCAGGTATCCGGACCTGAGGCCGGAAAGCCATTTCCGCCTCAGGCCGGGTTCCTCGCTATGCTCGTGCGCGTTGTATGTATGGTTCCTACGGACTCAGGGTCATCCACCGCCGGGCATCTTCGACGGGCATGTCCTTACCTGCGCCGCATTGACCGTCTTTAGCCTTGGTGGTCGCAGCCTCCTTGGCGGCACACTTGCCTTCTTCCACCTTTTTTGCGCCGCACTTGCCGTCGGACATCTTGGTTCCGGACATGTGGGTGTCGGCTTCGGCTACTTGGTAACCGTGCTCAAGCACCTGCATGCCGAAGGGGTTCTCGCTCGCGAGCGCGGTTCCGGTTGTACCCAGTGCCGCGGTCAGTACGAGGGTTATGGCGGTCTTGGAAGTCTTCATGGTTTGAATCTCCTGGCGTTAAACATCATGGCATATGCCCGAAATGGGCTGTTCACGACGCTGGTTTCGAAAAACCGGATCGTCCACAGGTTGGTCGGAGACAGCGCCAGATCCTTACAACTTTCTTTTGTGTCCCTATTCATGGCCGTATCCATCGCGGGGCCAGGGCGGGCAACGGGAGTACTGCCCCGACCCTGGCCCCGCGATAATCAGCGTGCCGCCAAGCCATTGGTTCCGTCAGGCAGGCTCACGCCCGACAGCGCCCGCAGGCTGCCGTCAGCCGCAACCCGGAATACACCAAGCGTGTCGC
>JACRMO010000143.1:0-4356 GCA_016214925.1 Gammaproteobacteria bacterium | reverse complement strand
ACCGGCTGTTGTTGGACAAGGCCATGTCGATCGGGGTACTGCCGGCGCCGGTCACACCGCTGCGACCGTCCGGATCAAGCAGGGATAAGCGACCGTCACGTCCGATCGCGTAACCGGCCAACGAGCCCGAACCGGCGTTGGTGGTATAGGCATAGCGTCCATTGCCGGTGATCACCACCCAGCAAGCCGCCGTCTCGGTGGTCGGCACTGCTGCGCTGATTGGTTGCAGACCGCCGTCTTGCGTCACGTTATACGAAGTGACGGAGCTGGCCTCAAAGGCACCGCCAGCGGCCTCGGATACCAACAGCCGGCCGCGCCGATCGAATGCGAAACCGAACGGCGTCTGGCCGACCGAGGGATGCACGCTCTGCCCCGTCGCCAATCCGTCTTCGCCGATCCTGTAGACATCGATGCGGTTGGTGGCCTTTTCCGTCACCACCAGCAGATCGCCGTCCGGACTGAACGCGATCTGCGCGGGTGCCGTGCCGGTGCCGCTGAGCGGTCGTATGGACGCGGGCAACGGTGCCAGTTTGCCGTGGCGACTCATATGAAAGCCGGCAATGTTGTCGCTGCCGGCGTTCAGCACATACAGCACGTCGCGATCCACCGTCACGCTGACTGGGCGTACGCCGCCTGAATCGACGGTATCCATCAGCGTCAGTCCATTGCTCCGCACCGCGAATACGGACACCTGATTACTGCCGGCGTTGACGGCAAATAACCAGCGGCCGTCCTTGCTCAAGACCACCGCATTCTGATTACCCAGCCCGGTTCCGGAACCCAGCCCGCCGGTGGCATATTCACCGGCAGCCTGCAACGAACCGTCGCCGGCACGATTGAACGCTAGTATCTTGTTGCCGTCCACGGCATTCGACTGTGTGTACACCGCACCTGCCACATCGTCGTTATCATCGTCGTGCGCCTGCAAAGCAGAGCTCGCCAGACATGGCAGCAATGCCGCCCACAATACGCTACGTCGGAAATTGTTCATGTGAATTCGTCCTCTCTCGTTGTCGTCGCATGGCAGTGGTTCCGAAATTCCGGAAGTGCCGGTTTCGCGCATGCCGCGGTCGTCACACAAAGACACCGCATCATGCGCGGTAGATTTGTACACCAGGAAGCAACGGGAGTTATCACGAAAACATAACGTTTCATTTACACTTTCCGACAGCGCTGCGACGCCAATGGTTTTTCATTCCTCCGGCTACTAGATTTTCCGCGCGCATCAACGGAAACGACGGAGCCAAACATCCCCGTGCAGGATCGCTCCATCAGATCCTATTTCATCGGCATGGCCGTCTGGCTGGTCGTCTGCACTGCCGGTGACTATGCCGCGCCGGCATACCTGCGCGAATATCGGTTTGTCACGAGCGTGCAGTCTTGAGCGCCACCTAGAAAAAGTGACCAAAACGTGAAGAAGCCGTGAGGATTTCCGACAGGCGCACAGGTTTAATCGCGGGTCATAATCGCAGGACATAGCTTATTACCGTGCCGCCATGACCGACCACGCCCACATACCATCCACCCACCGCTGCGTCAGCGCGCTCGTCCCCGCGCGCGACGAAGCGGCGTGCATCGTCGGCGTTGTGCGCGCGCTGTTCGAACAACGCCGTGCCGACGGCACACCGCTGATCGATGAGGTCGTCGTCAGATCGCGTTGCAGCTTCTTTTTCAACCAGTCGAGCGGGACGTCGAAGGCAAGCTCGGAAGCCTTGGCGACGCCGTTGAAATACGCGCCGAACGCCTGGTCGAACTTGTCGAAGCCGGTGCCGACCTCGCCGTCGGCGTTCGCGCAGCCCCCGAACCCGGAGCGATGAGCATGCCGCAGCGCTTCGGTAACGCGCTGGCGTGCGAACTCTTACGCCGCCTGTGGCGGCTCGATCTCGCCGACCTGGGCCCTCACCGTGCGCTCGCACGCGACGCCTTCTTCGCGCTCGAACTCGAAGACCGCAGCTTCGGCTGGATGGTCGAAATGAGCGTGCGTGCGCACAAGCTCGGCCTCGTTTGCGCCGCCACACCGGTGTGCTGGCGCGCGCGTGCGGGCGGCATCTCCAAAATCGGCGGCAACATCATCGGTGTCGTCAAAGCCGGCGTCGGCATCCTCGGCATGATCGCGCGCCTCGCGTGGCGCGAACGCCGCCGTCCGACGCGCGTTTTCCACCGTCGTGCCGTACGCGCGGCGCATCCCATCCCCCAACCCGAAGGAGAACACTCATGAGTTTTACCCTCCCGCCACGCCTCCGTGCGCGCCTTGCCGCCGCGTGCCTTGCGCTCGCCGCGCCCGTTGCGGTCTTCGCGTCCGGCTCCGACGCGTCCGGCGCCGCCGAAACCGGCAGCGCCGCCGCGTACAACCTAGGCAAGGCCGTGTACGCGACCAAGTACGCGTGCGCATCGTGCCCGCTTGCCGACAAGAAAGTCGACGCCGGCATCGCGCGCGACATCCTCGACGGCAAGCCCGAGGTCACGCTCGACGCCAACGAGGCCGACGCGATCAAGACCTACCTCAAGCGCCGCTTCAAACTTTGACCCCTATCTGGAGAAAACCATGAAAACACGCCCCCTGCGTTTCGCCGCGCTCGCAGCCTTCGTCATCGTCCCGCTGGCCCATGCCGAAGGCGATTCGCCCTGGCTTCCCGTCCCCGGTGAATCCACGCTGAGTCTCAGCTACGCCATTCAGAAAGGCGACTCGGCCTACATCGGCACAACCGACTTGCCGATCTCGGCGATCACCGGAGGCGCCACGTCCGAATACGAGCGCACGACGACGCAACTACGCTTCGGTTACGGCATTTCCGATGCACTCGCGTTTGACGCGACCATCGGCTACGGCGACGTCGATGCTGGCGCCGATAGCGAAAACGGCCTCACCGACACCCTGCTCGGCCTCAGCTACCGAGTGCTCGATGAGTACGAGCGTCCGGGCCTGCCCACCGTTACCCTGCGTGGCGCGGCCATCATCGCCGGCGACTACGACGGCGCTCGCCTGGCTGCACTCGGCAAGGACGAAAACGGCATCGAATACGCCGTCCTCGCCGGCAAACAGTTAACAACCGCATGGTCGGCATGGGCGGGGCTCGGTGGCCTCAGCTACAGCGGCGACGTACCCAGCGCGTGGTATTACGATCTCGGCACCCGCGTGCGCCTCGGTCAGGGCTTCTCGGCGAGCCTCGGCTATTCCGATAAGCGTTACGACAGCGACCTCGACATCGGTGGCTCCGGCTTCACGCCGGCACGCTTCCAGGAAGTGCGTGAGGAACGCAACCTCGTCAAGCTCGGCTTCGGCTACGGCTTCGGCAACCAAGGCATAGCACTCAACCTCGCGAGAATCGTCGACGGCCGCAACACCGTACGCGACGACCAGATCGTCGGCCTGTCGTACAGTCTCGGCTTCTGAACGCGGCTTCAAACTGGCGGACGGCGGCGCTCGTGTTCCTCGCTGCGGGCGCCGCCGCATGTCTTGTCGCCGGCAGCGCCACGCACGCCTGGACCGCGCTCTACACGGCGAACGCGCTCGGTCTCCTTGCGCTACTTTGGATCGCGCTCGACGCGCGCTTCGCGTATACGCCACTCGCCCTCGTCATCGTTGTCGCGCTTGCGCCACGCCTCATCGCAGTCTTCGCTGACCCGCTGTTCGAAGACGATTGGTACCGCTATCTGTGGGATGGCCTCACCAGTCTCGCCAGCGGCGACCCCTACCGTCTGCCACCCGCCGCCGCCTTCGGCGATGCGACGCTGTCGCCCGCACAGCAGGCGTTGCTCTCCGGAATCAATCATCCAGAACTGCCCACAATCTATGGCCCCGCGCTGCAAGCACTCTTCACCGCTGCCGCGTGGATCGCGCCCGCCGAGCTGTGGCCTTTGAAGGCCATGCTGCTGGCGGTCGACCTCGCCACGCTGGCACTGCTCACGCACCTGGGTGTCCAAACGCGCTGGCTGCTCGTCTACGCCGTACACCCGTTGATCGCGCGCGAAACGCTCGCCAACGCCCACCCCGACGGTCTGGTTGGCTTGCTGCTGCTAGCCACGCTTGTCGCATGGCGCGCGCGCTACGCCGTCGGTGTCGGAATCTGTTTTGGCGCCGCGCTCGCGACCAAAGTCGCCGCACTCGTCGTGCTGCCGCTGCTGATGCGCGAGCCGCACGCACGACGCCCCGGTCTGTGGATCATCACGCTGGGCCTTACCGCCACTGCGAGCGTCAGCCTCCTCTACCTGCCATTCCTCGCAGGCGGCACTGACCTCGCCTCGCTCGCCGTGTTCGCGCGCGCGCGTCGCAGCGGCTGGCTCGCCGACGGCGAGTGGGACTCCGTCGTCGCGCTGACCCACGAGCGTGTGCGCGAGCTGCTCGGCGACGAGCGT
>JACRMO010000142.1 GCA_016214925.1 Gammaproteobacteria bacterium | reverse complement strand
GGGAATGCGCGCCACGAAGGCGCGCCGCTCCAACGCCGGCAGCGCCTCCAGTTCACACTTGAGCCGGGTCACGCCAAAGGCAACATGATCGAGTTCGTCGCTGAGCGGCACCTGTAATGATTCGCGCGTACCGGGATCGGCCAACGGCACGATCTTCTCCACCGCTTCGCTGCCGAGCGCTTCGACACATAGATACAGATCGGCCAGAAACTCCCGCCACGGCAACGCGCGGAAATGCGCGCGGATCGCGGTCTGCTGTTCAAGCGTGATCAGTGGACTGGCATCGACACCGAACTGCTGCATCCAGGCCTGTTGAATCGCCACATGCCGGCTTTCGTCGCCGGTCTGCTTGGCCAGTGCCAGTTTGGCGGCGGTGTCGGGGGCGCTGCCGATCCGTTCGGCACAGATCTCCATAATCAGTTGATCGACCTGGGTATAGAGCACCAGCAACTGGCCCATGGCGGTGTGGTATTCGACAGCGTTTACAGCGATTGAATTCTGCAACATGGTGAACTCCTCCTATGAGAATGGCGGGTTCCGTTCCAGCGGAGCGTGATAACCCGCCGTAGGGTGTTTAAGTATGGAACAGAATACTCCACCCGCCACCCATGGCGGGATGTAGGCAATCGACCGCATTCAGCCACTGCATTCCTTGACACCGGTTGGGCCGCGCAGGCCGATGTCACACCACGCACTCGGTCGTGTCTGGATTAATCTTCGCCAAGCATCGCCATGATCACCCGCGCTGCATCTTCCGCACCGGTCGGTTGCGGCGGCACCGGTGCCGGTCGAGACCATAACGTCTCCAATGCATCGCGCAATTGCCCGCGCAACACTGTCTCGCGCGAAACTGGCACGCAACGGCCATGTTCATGCAACCACTCGGCAAGAAAACGTTCCTCCGGCCAGTCCGGACGCGGCATGTACAACATCGGCGTGCCATTGCAGGCGCATTCGGCGACGGTGCCGTAGCCAAGCTTGCCGAGCAGTGCATCCACGGATGCGAGCACATCGGTAAAACCGAGCCCAAGCGCTTCGAAGCTACGCATATCGCAACGCCGTACATTCCAGGCCGCCGGGACGATCCAAGTGACTCCCGGATCTTCGGGCCA
This sequence comes from Gammaproteobacteria bacterium, assembly GCA_016214925.1. Taxonomy (GTDB): domain Bacteria; phylum Pseudomonadota; class Gammaproteobacteria; order Thiohalobacterales; family Thiohalobacteraceae; genus JAHJQQ01. Next base: position 22,629 of record JACRMO010000142.1, on the reverse strand, counting down.
GGTTTCCAGAGGCAAACGCAGCTCGATGCCCCCGGGCGCGATCAGCACCAGACGTTGCGTGTCCGATACGTCCAGGCGCACGCACAGTTCCTCGCGCACATTGCAGCCGAGGTGCGCCAACGGACCGATAGGCTGCACGTTGCGCAGTTCCGGCATCGCCATCGACGGCGCCGGACAGAGAAAAGTCTGGGCACAGTTGTAGGCCGCTTCCATCGCCGTGAGGATCGCGGGCGCCTCGGCGCGCTGTGCAAAATAATGCCGATAGATGCCGGCCCAGTTCAGTGAACACAGCGCAGCGGAGGGCAGGCCGATACGCGCGGCGGCAGCGAGCGGCAGGTAGGGGATATTGGCGAGCAGCAGATCCGGCTTAAGCGCCTCGAATATGCGCGTCGTCGTGTCGACGCGCGACTCCCAGCCGCTATGGAAGGCTGCGTAGTCGGCCGCGCTGCGCGCGAGATCGACCTCCAACGCCGATTGCATCTGCATGCCGAAATCGCCGCGCCAGTCGATGAGTTCGAAGTCGCCCGGGATGCGGTCGTGCAGAAACGCTCTGGGTAACCCGGTCAGGAGCGTCAGGCGCAGTCGCGGCAGGTGTGCGCGCAAGGCCGTGAGCACCGCCGTGGTCTGCGCGCCATGTCCAAAACCATGTGCGCTTATAGCGACGGCGAGGTGTGCGCTCATGGAGGGTGTTTATTGGTCCTGCATACTACGTTTGATCGCGACGAACTCGCGCAGATTCTCCCGAGCCTCGGCATCCAACGCCACAAACTGGAAACCGATGATATAGCCGCTACTGCTGAGGTGGTTGTACCGCGCGACACAGCGCTCATGAAATTGAATCTCGCGCCCACGCACAACCAGACTGAAGGTCAGTTCCAGGTTGGCACCCAGTTCGGCCGGCACTTCATACAACACCGCCGCGCCGCCCTGGGAGATATTCACCATGCGCGCCTGCACCACCGCACCGCTGCTGAGGCGGATGCGCACAGGCCGCGTGACAGACACGCGCGGATAATGGCGCAGATCATCCATACTCATCGCTGGGCTCCCTGTTCAATGCTTGTCTATGGCAATAGGCACACGCTGCACGTCATAACCCAGCACGCCGATGGCGAGAAGAGCGTGCCGTTCACCCACGGAGCATGCGATCCAGCGCGTCCAACCGCTGCGGCGTGCCGATGTCCCACCAGCGCCCAGTGTAATGCATACCCTGCACTTCATCCCGTGCCATGGCCACACGCAGCAACGGCGTCAGCGGAAATTGTCCCGGGGTACAGCCCGCAAACAGCGCGGCGCGGTACAGGCCGATGCCGCTGAACGTCAGGCGCGGTCCATCGCCCTCGAAGACACGCCCGTCACGCAGACAGAAATCACCCGCGGGATGATGCTCGGGATTGTCGATCAAGACGAGATACGCCAGGCCGGTGAAATCGCGCGGCAGCGCCGCGTAATCGAAATCGGTCCAGATATCGCCGTTGACCACCAGAAACGCGCCCTCGCCCAACAACGGCAGCGCCCGCTGGATGCCGCCACCGGTCTCCAGCGCGCCTTCCGGCTCGGCCGAATAGACAATGCGTGCGCCATAGCGCGCGCCGTCACCGAGTGCGGCCTCGATCTGCGCGCCGAGATGGGCGTGGTTGATGATGATGTCGGTGATACCGGCACGCACCAGATTATCGAGGTGATATTCGATCAGCGCCCGCCCACCCGCGCGCAGCAGTGGTTTAGGCGTCGTGTCGGTCAGCGGCCGCATGCGTTCACCGCGCCCGGCGGCGAGAATCATGGCTTTCATGGACTTCAAGCTTGTGGCTGGGATTTGAATTGGGACTAGAGTATCCGAGTCCCGCGCGCCTGCCCAGTCGGGTTGGCATGCGTCCAACCCGCTACCAGGCAGCCGCGGGAATTTAGAGCCACGTTAGAACACCGGCGGCGCCCGCAAGGAAACGGCATGTACGCATACAGTCTCCTTGCGGCACCCCCGGTGCTGGCGCGTCAGAACGTGAATTGCGCCTGTAGATACACGCCATCCTGGTCGCCGCCATCGGGCGTGATCTCCGCGGCGATATCACCCAGGTTGGCATAGGCCGCGACCACCGAGACCTGCTCGTTGAAGAAATACCCGGCGAACACATTCCACCAAGCATCTTCCTGCAGGCCGACGATCTTATCCGGCTTACTGCGGTATTCGGTGCCCACTATTACGCGAGGACTCAAGAACACGCCCGCGGAACCTTCGAACTCGAGTTCATAACCATCATCGGCCGTGGTGCCGAAGCCAAAATAGCCCAACTGATTGGCTCGGGTCAGACGGGCTGTTGCATTCAACAGGACGTTTTTCCCCGCCACCGGCATTACTTTAGTCGCAGCGATGTACCCGTCGGTGCCGTGATCGTCTTCGATACCCAAGGCCGTCATGGTCGACGCGGGCAGGTCATGATTGATTTTGTGCTGCACACCCACAGCAACCGTCGCGAAGGATTCGGCCATGTCGAGCAGTTTGAGTTTGGCGCCGAACACATCCATGTCGACATCGCCCAGGCCGATCGCCCCACTGTCGAGAGTCATGCGCCCATAGGACAACTCGAGTCGATTCCCGACACTGCCGAGAACGGCCAGAGTACGATGTGTGTAGCTGTCCACATCGACATAGGTCGCCGAGACGGTCGGGCTTTCCAGCGCCAATAGCGCCCATGTGGTCAACCCGCCACCGCCGGAACCTTCCACCGTTGTCACCGGACCGGCATGGCTCACGGAAGACAGCACGGCTAAGGTGGCGGCCAGCACGCTCGCCTGGAAATCATGGCTTCTTGGTATGCTCATTGCGGTTATTTCCTCGGTTTCTCAAGTTGAATGGATTTCACGTTGCATCAGTAAGTCAGACGAAAGATCCATTCCGGCAACCTGACGTTGTTGCAGATCATGGCTTTGACCTCGGCATTGGTTTCGCAGATGAAGTCGTATTGCGGGGTATAAGGCTTTATATCGATCACGGGTGTCGCATCGACTGCATCCAGCCCCTTGACGGTGAGCACGTTACCGTCGATGCCGAGCAGCGGCACCGTTGTGCAGGCAATCGGATTCGGACGATGCGGGCAGCGGCAGGCGAACATACCGACCTCGGGAACTTCATCGTATTTTCCCTGCGGCACATGCCGCTCCTTCGTGATACAGGCCTGATGCATCCAAAATACGATCATCACATGCGAGTAGTCGGCCAACGAATCCAACGAGTCGAGATAACGCTCGTGCAGAATGACCCGCGAGGTGGTTTTCTTCCACTCGATATAAGCCGGCTCGACAATCTCATTGCTGACGAACCCGATCGGGTTCATCTGAATGACGTCGGCATCCGCCGCATAGTCGTTGATGTTACGCACTGAATTCTTGACCATCACAGACCTCCAGATCAGAAACGCATGATTATTTTTCATCTCCGTTTGAGATGAATGCATGCTAAAGGCGATCCGTTCGGCCAAACAATCTGGATATTGGTCGATTTATTTTCGCGCCGACTGTTACCGTCATGGACATGAATGCGCGACGCCCGCATGACCTTCTGTCCAGTCAACCTGCTGTTAATGGCCCAGACGAACGATCAATGCGGTCTATCCAGCGATATTTTCGGACTAGGGAGCGCGCTGAAACACGCCAACTCAGGCGACTCCGCTTATACCTGCGACCAACACAGCACTAGCCCCACGTCCGATTGACGCTTATGCATGGCTGGCGCTATTGATGATCGCGTGCACATTACAAACTTAGTCGCGGAGGAAACAACATGGCCATTCCAATCTCATTGCATCTGCTTGCCGCCGTCATCTGGGTCGGCGGCATGTTCTTTTCATTATTGGTATTACGTCCTTGCTGCATGGAAATGGAACCGCCCGTGCGGCTGGCGCTGATGAGCAAGGCGGTCAAGCGCTTCTTCGGCTGGGTGTGGCTGGCAGTGGTTTTGTTGCTGCTGACGGGGTATTGGATGATTTACGCTGTCTACGGAGGCTTCGCGCAACTGCATTGGCATGTCGATGCCATGCTGCTGTTGGGCAATGCCATGGCGGTCATCTTTCTGGTCGCGTTCTTCGGACCTTATCGAAAAATGCAGTTGGCGCTCGCCGCGCAGGATAATCCCGGCGCCGGCGCCAATCTCAACACTATCCGCAAATTGATCATGACGAACCTGACGCTGGGTCTGTCGCTGGTACTGTTCGGCAGTCTCGGCCGTTATTTCTAATCAACAGCAGCGCCCATGCCCTGCGGATGATGCAGGGCATGGACGGCGATTCAGAAACACCCACTCAAGTGGCGGGCACGGCGTCCAGCAGAGGTCCTTCGAGGGGATCGGCGATATGCGGGGCCTTGCCTTGATGCAGACGGCGCTTGTCCAGCGTCATGCGGAACAGGCGGATCATATTGCTGACCGGACACACTTGCTCAAACGCCATCAGAATAAGCTGGGCGCGGTTGGTAACGTCGAACTTCTTGAACACCCGCCCCAGGTACAGCTTCACGCTCTGCTGCGACAAGGCCAACTCGTCGGCGATCTCCTTGGTCGACAAGCCCTTCAACACCAATTGAAAGACATCGACTTCGCGTCGCGACAGCGTATTGCCCAGCCCTTCGATCTTGCGTTGGATGATCGCCTCGATCATCTCCTCCAGCTCGACGGCACTGCGCGCGAATTCCGATAGCACCGCGCGCTCCGCCCATATCTCGCCGGCCCGAACACTGCGTAGCGCACGTCGCACCTGCTCACCGGACATGTTTTCGTTGATATAACCATCGGCGCCGGCGCGGATGATGCGATGCAGGAAAGCGCGCTCCAACTCATGGCCGAATACCAGGACGCGCACGCCGGGCACGGCCTGCTTGAAGCGCGCGAAAAACGCCGCCGTGGGTGGTGCAACCGCGCGGTGATGGATCAATAGAATATCCGGCCGCGTCTCCACGAACCGGTTCCAGCAATTATCGCCGGGTTTGACGCAGGCGGTGATGTGATTGGATGCATCGGCGGAGATCACATGACTCAGCCCTTCCACGTAATGATCCAATTCAGCGAGGATGAAAATACGCTGGCTGGCCGCAGCTTCAACCGTCTCCATGTCATCGCTCTTCCATGCATAGTTATTGTTGGTCATAAGGAAGCCTCTGAATTTTGCGATCTCGGCGATTAAGCGATTACTGATTGTGTTACAACGGTTACACAGGCTCACTATAGGACCGACGTCAGACTAACGCCAGTGGACGTAGGTAAATTCGTCTGGCTAGACGGGAGTCTAGTTCGCGTGGATTCGGTATGGCTATAGGGGTGACGATCACCAAGTCGCTGAATGCGCATATTGATTAGTATTTTCTAACGCACCACCCAACTCTATCCCGGGCGGCAGCAGACAAAGGGTCAGCTACCCGAGGATGCAGCTTGCGCCAGGCGCTCGATGACGTCCTGCGCCAGCGCATCCAAGCCGGCGAGTTGCGGATAGTGCGACGCCACGTCCACGACATACCCCAGCGTGCGCGGGATGTCGGCGAGATAGCCCGGCTTGCCGTCGCGACGATACAAACGCGCAAAAATGCCGGCGGCCTTGAGATGACGTTGCACGCCCATCCAATCGAACCATTGCAGAAACCGTTTCTCATCGGCTTGATCGGGACGCAACACGCCGGACTGCAATGCGAGCTCGCGATAGCCCAGCGCCCAATCTTCCACCTGCGCGCGCGGCCAGGCGATGTAGCAATCGCGCAGCAACGACACCAGATCGTAGGTGACCGGACCAATGACCGCATCCTGGAAATCGAGAATGCCGGGGTTGTGTCGCGGCGTAACCATGAGGTTGCGCGAATGATAGTCGCGGTGCACGCACACCTGTGGCTGTTCCAAGGCGGACTGCGCGAGCAGATCGAAGCTGCGATCGAGCATGGCGGTCTGCGCCGCATCGAGGGTCATACTGAGATGTTTTCCCACCAGCCAGTCGCGGAACAGTTCCATTTCGCGCAACAGCATCGGCCGGTCATAGGCGGGCAATTCGTCGGCCTGCGGACCCTGCGCCTGAATCACCAGCAGCGCGCCGAGGGCGTCACCATAGAGACGCTGCACTGTCTCGCCAGTCAAGGCGCTCAGATAATGCTCGTCGCCCAGATCGGACAACAGGTAGAAACCGCGTTCGATGTCGGCGGCCAGTACGCGCGGCACATTCAGGCCGATGTCGAGCAGCAGCGTATCGACCTTGAGGAATGGCCCCATGTCCTCCTTGTCCGGCGGCGCATCCATGACGATGTAGCTGGCATCCCCATGATTGGCATCCTGGGTGCGGACACGAAAATAGCGGCGGAAACTGGCATCGGCCGAGGCCGGGCGGATATCGACGACGGCGAAGGCCGGTTCGGCCTTCAACCAGGCGGTGATCTGTTCGAGACGTTCGGGCACGCAGGGAATCCGGCTAGGGGCGATGCGGCATTATAACCGAGGCCTGCCGCCCGCGGCCGGCCATAAAGTCATTGAAGGAAAAGCCCCGCTGTGCGATTTTACGGGGCGCCCCCGGCATGGCACATGACCAGGCCACACGACGCCTCGCAAGGAACACATCACAGTGACTGAACGCTCTCTGCTCGCCGCGTTGATCGCGGGGCTCATCCTGCCACCCACCGCGACCGCGCAAGACAGCTCGGGGTTTTCCTGGCAGTGCCAACAGAACGCGCAAGGCGGCTGGCAATGTAGCAGCGCCGCACCGGGTGACACGCCCGCCCCGTCGCCCACCCCGACGCCCGCCCCCGCAACTGCACCGACGCCGCCGACCGCACCTGTTCCAGCGGCACCGGCACCGGTCCGTGCAACACCGGCAACACCTACAACGCCTGCGGAACCTCCGGTGACGACCGCGACACCCCCTGCCGCGGCCGTGCAACCCGAAGCGACCGCGCAGCCCCCTGCTCAATCCCCCGTGCAAGCGCACGAAATCACCGCGACCCCGCCGACACCTCCCCCGGCACCCAGCGTAGTCACCTCTGTACCTGAACCCGCGCCGGCACAGAAAACCCCGACTGAACCGCAGGCCGTCGCGCGCGCCGAACCACAGCCGGTCACACCAGAAGACCGCTACGATCCCTGGGCGCTGTGCGCCGTACCCGCTACCGTCGAACTGCCCGCAGCCGAACTGACCGACACCGCGCTGACCGCCGATCAGGCCGCCACCGAGCCGGGGCCGGTGTATGTGCTGACCGGCAATGCCGTGATCGAGCGTGCCGGCAGCCGTGTGCAGGCCGATAGCATCCGTTACAACGAGGCGAAGCAACAGGTGCATGCCAAGGGTAACGTGCGGCTCGACGAATCCGACCTGCGCGTCACCGGCAGCGAGGCGACGCTGCAACTCGCTACCGACCAGGGCGACATCAGCGATGTGCGCTATGCCGTGCCCAGCCGGCATGCGCGTGGAGAAGCGCTAAGCGCGCATCAGGAAAACAAAGTGCTGCGCAGCTTCGACCAAGCCACCTACAGCACCTGCGACGAGGGTCACGAGGCTTGGCGCTTAAGTGCCCGCGACGTCACCTTGAAACACGACGAAGGCTTCGGCACGGCACGCAACGTGTGGCTGGAACTGGCCGATGTTCCGGTGCTGTACACGCCCTACATCAGCTTCCCGATCGACAACCGGCGCAAGAGCGGCCTGTTGATCCCGCGTATCGGGCATACCCAAAATACCGGCACCGAACTCGCGCTACCGTATTACTGGAACATCGCGCCGAACCGCGATGCCACCATCACCCCGCGCCTGATGAGCGAGCGCGGCGTGCAGATGCAGGGCGAATTCCGCTATCTGAACCCGACCAACAGCGGCGAACTCGGCCTGGAATACCTGCCTTCGGACAGCGATTACAACGACGAAGACCGCTCGCTGGTGCGCATCGACCATACCGGTCGCCCGTTGCCACGCCTGCGTACCGATGTGTTTGGCTCGCAAGTCTCCGACGATCAGTATTTCGAGGACCTCGGCACCAGCCTGGAAGTCAGCAGCACGACGCATCTGGAGCGCCGCGCGCAAGCGGCCTATAACGGCGAGGGCTGGGACCTGACCGGGCGGGTACAGGATTTCCAGACCATCGACAGCACCATCCCGGATCGCAATCAACCCTACCGGCGCCTGCCGCAGGTGCTGTTCAGCGCCAATCCGCGCACCCAGCCCTATGGCCTGAATCTGACCCTCGACAGCGAGGCGGTCCAGTTCGATCACGACGAGCGACTCACCGGTACGCGCCTGGATCTGCTGCCCAAGGTAAGTCTGCCCCTGGGCGGCGCGGCCTGGTATGTGACCCCGGCCGTGGGCGGGCGCTATACCCAGTACAATCTCGACGACGCCAACACCCACGGCTTCACGGATAGCCCGGATCGCAGCACCCCCATTGCCAGCATCGACAGTGGGCTGCTCTTCGATCGCAATGTCAGTCTGTTTGGCACCGGCCTGATGCAGACCCTGGAACCGCGCGCCTTTTACCTGAATGTACCCTACGACGAGCAAAGCGATTTGCCGGTGTTCGATACCGGGCTGACCGATTTCAGCTTCCCGCAATTGTTCGAGGACAACCGCTTCAACGGCGCCGACCGTATGGGCGATGCCAATCAGCTCACCCTCGCGGCCACCAGCCGACTCTTGGACCCGGTCACCGGAACTCAACACATGAGTTTCAGCCTCGGCGAGATCCTCTATTTCCGCGACCGCAAGGTGACTCTCCCCGGCCAGCCGGCGGAGGAACAGAGCAGTTCGAATCTGGTGAGCGAGTTGGAGCTGCGCCTGTCCCAGACCTGGAAGACCAGCGCCGGCCTGCAATGGGACCCCAACGAAACCAAGACCGAACTCGGCACGGTGCGCCTGCAATACCAGCCCGATTACCGTCACTTGCTGAATTTCGCCTACCGCTACCGCAGCGGCGATCTGGAACAGGTCGACACCTCGGCGTTGTGGCATTTCACCCCGCGCTGGCACGGCATCATGCGCTGGAACTATTCCCTGCCCGACAACGAACTGCTGGAAGGTCTGGGGGGCGTGGAATACGAAAGCTGCTGTTGGATCGTGCGCGTGCTGGGTCGCAGCTATATCGGCAACACCGATATCGACCCGCAAGCCGAACGCAACGATGCCATCCTCCTGCAACTGGAACTCAAGGGCCTGACCAGCCTCGGCGACCCGATCGAGTCCGTGCTGGAAAATGGTATCCTTGGCTACCCCCGTAATTGATTAGGTCCACTGCCGTGTTGAAACACATTCTCAAGCGCCTCGCCCTGTCCATCCTGTTGCTGACTGCCGTCACCGCCCATGCCGCCGAGGAACTGAACCGCATCGTTGCCGTGGTCAACGACGACGTGGTGCTCGAGAGCGAGCTGGAGGCGAAGCTGAACATCGTGCGCGAGCAACTGCGCGCGCAGAACACCGCGCTGCCGGACGAAAAGGTCCTGCGCCAGCAGGTGCTGGAACGCGTCATCGTCGATCAGCTGCAACTGCAACTGGCGGCGAGCAACAACATCCAGGTCGACGACGAGACGCTCACCAGCAACCTGCGCAACATCGCCCAGCAAAACAACATGAACCTCGACCAATTCCGCGCGACGCTGGAACGCGAGGGTCACAACTTCAACGCCTTCCGCGAGGAGATCCGCAATCAGATCGCCATTGCGCGCCTGCATCAGCAGATGGTCGGCAACCGTATCAACGTCACCGAACAGGAAGTCGACACCCTGCTGGCCAATGAGAAGACCTGGGGCGGCGCCGAGAAGGAATATCACCTCGGCCACATCTTGATTGCAGTACCGGACGGCGCCTCGCCGGAACAGATCCGCACGGCCCAGCGCCAGGCCGATGAGACTGTGGCCGCGTTGCGCGGCGGCGCGGATTTCGCGAGCACCGCGGTATCGGTGTCCGCTGGCCAAACCGCCCTGCAAGGCGGCGACCTGGGTTGGCGCAAGGCCGGGCAACTGCCGACGGTGATGGCGGAAATCATCAACGGTATGAAGGCCGGAGAGATCGCCGATCCGGTGCGCGCAGCCGGCGGTTTCCACATCGTCAAATTGATCGAGATGCGGGGTGAGGGTCGCCAAGTCATCACCCAGACCCATGTCCGACACATCCTGCTCACGGCCGATGAATTACTCCCCGAGTCGGAAGTGCCCAGTCGCCTGGAACAGTTGCGCGAGCGTCTGGTCGGTGGCGAAGACTTCGCGTCGCTGGCGCGTTCGCATTCCAAAGACAAAGTCTCGGCCTCCAAGGGCGGCGATCTCGGCTGGACGAATCCGGGCGATCTGGTGCCGCAATTCGAGGAGGCGATGAACGCCCTGAAGGTGAACGAGATCAGCCAACCCGTCGAGACCCGTTTTGGCTGGCACATCATCCAGGTGCTGGAACGCCGCGAGGACGACAGCACCGTCGAGTTGAAACGCAATCAGGCCCGCGATCTCATCCGCAAGCGCAAAACCGACGAGGAGTTACAATTGTGGCTGCGGCGGTTGCGCGACGAGGCCTATGTCGAATACCGCACGGAAGAGTGATCGGGTCTGCCGCGGCGGGCATCGCCGTTCGCGTCCGCTGACATGAGCCGGGTTCCGCGTCTCGCACTCACGGCCGGCGAACCGGCCGGCATCGGCCCCGATCTGTGCGTGCGCTTGGCGCAGCGTGACTATCCCGCCGAAGTAGTGGTCGTCGCCGACCCCGACGTACTCGCGCAACGCGCCGCGCAACTCGGCGTCGCCATCGATTGGATGCGCTTCGATCCAACGCAGTCCGCGCAACCGCAGCGCAAAGGGCAACTCATCGTGCATGCGGTTGCCACCCACGCCCCGGTGCGGCCCGGTCAGTTGAACACCGCCAATGCGCGCTATGTGCTGAATTGCCTGGATGTCGCCGTGGACGGCTGTCGCAACGGCCAATTCGACGCGCTGGTCACCGGACCGGTACACAAGGGCATCATCAACGACGCCGGTATTCCCTTCAGCGGTCACACCGAATATCTCGCCGAACGGTGTGCCACGCCGCAAGTGGTGATGATGCTGGCCACGGAGGGCTTGCGCGTGGCGCTGGCCACCACGCATCTGCCGCTGGCGGCGGTGAGCGCGGCGATCACACCGGCATCGCTCACGACCACGCTGCACATTCTGATTCACGACCTGCGCACACGCTTCGGCATCGCGCGTCCACGCATCCTGGTGTGCGGGCTGAACCCACACGCCGGCGAAGGTGGTCATCTCGGTCGCGAGGAAATCGACGTCATCGCGCCGGTGCTGGAAGCGTTGCGTGGCGCCGATACCGATGCGGATGCCGAACTGCTCGGCCCGTTACCGGCCGATACGCTGTTCACGCCGAAGTATCTCGATCACGCCGACGCGGTGCTGGCGATGTATCACGACCAGGGTCTGCCGGTGCTGAAATACAAAGGCTTCGGCCGTGCCGTAAACATCACCCTCGGTCTGCCGATCATCCGCACCTCGGTCGATCACGGCACCGCGTTGGATCTGGCCGGCAGCGGCCGCGCCGACAGCGGCAGCCTGATAACCGCGCTGGATGTCGCGCTCGACATGCTCAGTCGCAGCACACCCGCATGAGCCATATCCCGCGCAAACGCTTCGGTCAGAATTTTCTGCATGACGCGAACATCATCCGCAAGATCCTCGCCGCCATCGCGCCGCAACCCGGGCAGGACCTGCTCGAAATTGGTCCAGGCCAGGGCGCGATCACGCTGCCGCTGCTGAAACTGTGCGGTCGGTTGCAGGCGGTGGAACTCGACCGCGATCTGCTGGCGCCGCTCGCGCAGGCCGCCACCACCGAGGGCGAACTCACACTGCACAACCGCGACGCGCTGCGCACGGATTTCTGCGCCCTGCGCGGCGGCGAGCAACGTCTGCGCGTGATCGGCAATCTGCCGTACAACATTTCCACGCCGCTGCTGTTTCACCTGCTCGATCAGGCCGACTGCATCGAGGACATGCACTTCATGCTGCAAAAGGAAGTCGTCGAACGCATGGCCGCGGGACCGGGCACGGAACACTACGGGCGGTTGTCGGTGATGCTGCAATACCGCTGCAAGGTCGAGCCGTTGTTCAGCATCGGGCCGGGCGCGTTCCGCCCGCCGCCCAAGGTGGAATCCGCCTTCGTGCGTCTGGTGCCGTACCGCACACCGCCGGTTGACGTGCGCGATGAGATGGTATTCGCGCGCGTCGTGCAACTGGCCTTCGGCCAGCGCCGCAAGACCTTGCGCAATACGCTCAAGGGCGTGCTGGATGACACGGACTTCGCCGCGCTCGGGATTGATGCGCACTCACTCAGGAGAAACCCGCATGGCAAACTACCGACACATCCTGGTGGCCCTGGATTTCGGCCCCGGTCACGAGCAGGTGCTCGCACGCGCCACGGCGCTCGCACAGACGGAAAGTGCCCGCCTGAGTCTGATCCATGTGGTGGAATTTCTGCATGTCGATCTGGCCAACGAACTAGTGCTGCCGCAGGATGTAGCGCTGGAAAGCCAGATCATGGCCACGGCGCGGCGCAAGCTGGCGCGCATCGCCACGGAGATCGGCGCGCTGGAAACCATCGGTCAATGGGTGGAACTGGGATCGACCAAGCAGGAGATCATCCGCGTCGCGGAAGAACAGGGCATCGACCTGATCGTTATAGGCAGCCACGGTCGCCATGGGCTGGGCCGGCTGTTGGGCGCGACGGCAAATGCCGTGTTGCACGGCGCGCCGTGCGACGTACTGGCGGTGCGTATCCGCCCCGAGGTGGAAGAGGAAATCTGAGGGAATCTGGGGAAATCTAGGGCTGCACGCCCGACAGCAGTTCCGCCGCGACGTGCAGCGCCGTCGGCAGATTCATTGTCACCACCACCCCCAACCCCACCAGCAGCGCCAGCAACACCAGCGGATCGGGCTTGCGATTACGGTAAACAGGTTTCATGGCTCCCTCCCGGAACGGGCAGTCCGTTCCAGGTAGCCATGCAAACACCGGGCCGGACCAACGTGCGACTGAGTTACCTTCAGTCTGCGCGCCCGGTTCCGCCCCCACCGCGATGGTGATCAACTACAACCTGTGACCGGCGTCATGAATCCCACGATGCGTCTCAGGCGATCTTCAAATTTGCGCGGTACGCCCTATCCATCCAACAACGTGGCAGTCCTTCGCCGGAGGGGAAGACCAGCTCGGTCTTGGCGAACGTCGCCGGATCCTGGAGTTCCTCGCCGGCATGGATACGCCCACGAATCTCCACCAGGCAGGGATCGAACAGCGCGGATACATCGGCGACCTCGACCAGATCACCGCTACCCGTGTGTCTCAGGTACATAGAAACCTCCTTCTTTTACGTTTATCCAAGCCCCAGCGTAATCCGCCACGCGGATCTGCCGGAACCCTCGCCCCATGAATTGGTCTATAAACTAACTATAGTCCGTCAGGCGCCCAAGTTGGGTCGGTAGTTTTCCAACAGAGGAAGACGATATGACGACATCGCCCTCGCGCGCCGTGCAGATGCTCGGTCAAAGCATCTGGTACGACAATATCCAACGCGGCCTGCTGCGGTCCGGTGCCTTGGCGCGCATGATCGCCGAGCAGGGACTGGCGGGGCTGACCAGCAATCCCAGCATTTTCGAACAGGCCATCACCGGCAGTCGAGACTATGATGAGGCGCTGGCCGCCGCCCGGCGCGCCCAACCGCGTGCCACCACCCAGGATCTGTTCTACGACCTGGCCATCGACGATATTCGCGGCGCCGCGGATTTATTCGCCCCGCTGTACCACGAGACGGGCGGGCGCGACGGCTTGGTCAGTCTGGAAGTCTCACCGGATCTGGCCTACGACGCCGAAGCCACCATTGCCGAGGCCGAGGCGCTGTTCAAACGCGTCGAACGACCCAACCTGCTCATCAAGGTGCCGGGCACACAGCCGGGATTGCAGGCCATCGAGGCCCTGATCGACCGCGGTATCAACGTCAATGTTACGTTGTTGTTTTCCATCGCCCGTTACGAATCCGTCGTCGATGCCTATCAACTCGGCCTGGAGGCACGCCTGCGCCGTGGCCAGCCTCTGGCCGGTATCCGCTCGGTCGCCAGCTTCTTCGTCAGCCGGGTCGATGCACTGATCGACCGGCAACTGCAATCGATCATCGCCCAGGCGATCCCCGAACTCACGGCACGCGCACAGGCGCTGCTCGGCCAGATCGCCATCGCCAATGGCAAGCTGGCCTACCAGCGCTTTCAGAATATCTTCCACAGCCCGCGCTTCGAAATGCTCGCGGCGGCCGGCGCGCACACCCAACGCCTGCTGTGGGCCAGCACCAGCACCAAGAACCCCGCGTATAACGATCTGCATTATGTCGAAACCCTGATCGGCGCGGATACCATCAACACACTGCCGCCGGCGACGTTCACGGCCTTCAACGACCATGGTCAGATCGCCGCCACACTGGATGCCGATATCGACACCGCGTTGTGGCAGCTGACGGAACTGGATGCACTCGGCATCGATCTCGGCGCCGCCACCCGGCAATTGGAGAGCGACGGCGTGGATGCCTTCGCCAAGTCCTATCACAATCTGTTGCAGGCTATCGAAGACAAGAGTGGCTATCAGGTACGGGGCGCCCGCTGACTGTCGGCTGACACAGCTCGCCTTTTCCCGCCGAATACTCCACCATACGGATTGGTTCTCCGATCCGCATAACGATCATGCCCAACGCCGGGATTTGCGCGCACAATCTCCACGTCTATCCGGATCTCGAACACCTGTCCGAGGCCGCCGCGGAACGCTGGATCGCGCTGTGTCACGCCGCTATCAGCCAGCGTGGCGCCTTCCATGTCGCACTCGCGGGCGGTTCCACACCCAAGCGGGTATATCAACTGCTGGCACGTCCGGAACGGTGCGACCGCATCGACTGGGCGCGGGTACAGATTTATTTCGGCGATGAACGCGCCGTGCCACCCACGCATGCCGACAGTAATTTCCGCATGGCCCATGAGGCGCTGCTCGCGCACATCGACATCCCGGCGGCCAACGTGCAACGCATGGCCGCCACACCGGAGCACATCGATAAGGACGCCGTGGACTATGCCGCGCTGCTGCGCGAACGGCTCCCCCGCGACGTCGCCGGCATACCGGTATTCGACCTGATTATGCTCGGCATGGGCGCGGACGGACACACCTGTTCGCTGTTTCCGGACAGCCCCATCCTGCACGAGCGTGCGCGCAGCATCGGCGCGGTCTATGTCGAACGCTTGCAGAGTTGGCGGTTATCGCTGACCTACCCGGTGCTGGATGCGGCCCGACAGCTGATGTTCCTGGTCGCCGGCAGTGACAAAGCGGCGATGCTGCGCCGCATCTGCCATCCCGATACGACCGCGCCCGCCGTGCCGGTGCAGGACATACGTCCACGCGGCCAAGTGGATTGGTATCTGGACGCGCACGCCGCCGCGGAGCTGCGCCCATGAGCGCGACGTGTGTCCTCGCCGCCGATGTCGGCGGCACGCATACCCGCGTATTACTGGCCGAGAGCGACGGCACCGGTTGCACGCCGCTGCGTGAACAACATTATGTCAGCGCCGATTGGCCCGACCTATTGCCCATCCTGCAAGACTTTCTCGCCGTGGCATCAGCACCACGCCCGACGCGCGCCTGTCTGGCCATTGCCGGTCCGATCAGTGACTGCGGCGATAGCCAGCACGCCCACGTCACCAATCTGCCCTGGACGCTCGCCAGCGACACACTCGCGCAACGCCTGGGCATTCCGCGACTGACACTCATCAACGATTTTGCCGCCGCCGGGCATGGCATCGCCGCGCTGAGCGCGGGCGATCTGCTGACCCTGCAAGCGGGCGAGCCGCAGCCGCGCGCGCCGCGCGCCGTGCTCGGCGCCGGCACTGGTCTGGGTCAAGCGCTGCTGATCTGGCGCGACGGCGGCTACGACGTGCTGCCCACCGAAGGTGGCCATGTGGATTTCGCGCCGCAGAACGAACAACAGATACATCTGCTGAGCAGTCTGCGCGCCGAACACGGGCATGTATCCTGCGAGCGACTGTGCTCGGGTTCCGGCCTGGCCTATATCTACCGCTTCCTACAAGTGCGCCGTGGCCTCACCGTCCCGGAGGCGATTGCCCATGCCTACGAGCACGGCGATCCCGCCGCCGCCATCAGCCGGGCCGCACTGGCCGGCAGCGATGCACTTGCGCAGGAGTCGCTCCACGAGTTCGTACGGATCTACGGCGCACAGGCCGGCAATCTCGCCCTTGCCTGCCTGCCCTTCGGCGGCCTGTATGTTGCCGGCGGCATTGCACCGAAGATCCTGCCCGCGTTGACCGACGGCGAATTTCTGCATGCCTTCAACGCCAAGGGACGCATGGAGAAACTGACGCGCCGGATTGCGCTGCATATTGTCGTCCATCCCACGCCCGGCCTGCTGGGCGCGGCGCTGTACGCAGGACGATTTCAAGCGGCAACGGGGACAGATTTGAAATCTGTCCCCTAGGTTATGCGGTATTTTGAACCATCCGCCGCAACCAGCGTATCCTAGGCACAAATGAACGCCGCATATGAGCCGCACATGAACACCCCTTCGAGCTACGATATCCAGGTCAGCGTGGAAACCACCTATGTGGAAAACCAGTCCGTCCCGGAACAACAGCGCTATGTCTTCGCCTACACCATCACCATCCGCAACGCCGGACAGGTGCCGGCAAAGTTGCTGACCCGGCACTGGATCATCACCGACAGCAATGGCAAGACCCAGGAAGTCCGCGGCGATGGCGTGGTCGGTGAACAACCGCATCTACAGCCCGGCGAGGCCTTTCGCTACACCAGCGGTACGCTGCTGGAAACCGCCGTCGGCAGCATGCGCGGCAGTTATCAGATGATCGCCGACGACGGTATCGAATTCGACGCCGAGGTCCCCGCCTTTACCCTGGCCATCCCCCGCGTCCTGCACTGAACCGCGCGCCGTGGCCGTCTACGCAATCGGCGATATCCAGGGCTGTTACCGCGAACTGCAACACCTGCTGGATTATCTGCACTTCGACCCGGCGCAGGACCGGTTGTGGTTCGCCGGCGATCTGGTCAACCGCGGCCTGCATTCCCTGGAAACCCTGCGCTTCGTGCGCAACCTGGGGGATGCCGCGCTCACCGTGCTCGGCAATCACGACCTGCACCTGCTCGCGGCGGCCGACAATCCCGCGCGCATCAAGGCGCACGACACCTTGAATCCGATTTTCGATGCGCCCGATCGCGAGGAGCTGCTGGATTGGTTGCGGCATCAACCCTTACTACATCACGACGCGACACTCGGTTTTACCCTGGTGCATGCCGGACTGCCACCGCAATGGGACCTCGCCCAGGCACAGGCCTGCGCGCGGGAAGTGGAAACGCTATTGCGCAGCGCGGCCCACGCCGACTATTTCGCGCATATGTACGGCGACGAACCGGCGTTGTGGTCGGAGGAACTGTCCGGTTGGGAACGCCTGCGCTTCATCACCAATTGCCTGACGCGCCTGCGCTATTGCGATAGCGACGGACGCACCGCATTCGCCTTCAAAGGCGCACCCGGCAGCCAACCGACGGGATTCCTGCCTTGGTTCAGCCTGCCACAACGCCGCAGTCGCGATCTCAACATTCTGTTCGGCCACTGGTCGACATTGGGATTGCGCGACGACCCCGGCATCTATCCGCTCGACACAGGTTGCTTGTGGGGTGGACAGCTCACGGCCCTGCGTCTGGACACCCAACCACAGTGGATGCGTATCCCGTGCGCGGGCATACGCACGCCTGGAGACATTTAGGGCATTACTGACGTAGGCTGCGCCTGGTGAGTTTCCAGCCAGTGCAGAAATTCCTCGCGGGGCATGGGGCGGGCGAAGTGATAGCCCTGGAGATAATCGACACCGAGTTCGCGCAACGCATCCGCGGCGGATGCATCCTCGACACCTTCGGCCACCGTATGCAGGCCGAGTGCGCTGGCAATATGGATGATGGCCTACACCAGGCTCAACCCGGCGGGTTCGTGAATGCGCCGCACAAAGGAGATGTCGATTTTCAACTCGTCGGCATGGATCTCGTGCAGCTGCGACAGCGATGAGTAACCGGTGCCGAAATCGTCGATGGCGATCTTGAAACCCGCAGCCTTCAATTCATGCAAGCGTTCGGCGGCGTGCTCCACATCGCGTAAGGCCACACTCTCGGTCACCTCCCAGGTGATCTCGCTACTGGGAATGCCGCGGCGTTCCAGTTCCGCAAGCGCCTGCTCGGTAAACGATGGGATGAACAACTGGCGTTTGGAGACGTTCACAGCGAAACGCAGATTCTGCCCGGCGGCGCGACAATGCTCCTGCATTGTCAGACTCGCCTGCCACACCTGCTGACCCAGCTCACGGATCAACCCGATGTTCTCCGCGATCGGGATAAAGGTTGCCGGCGAGATCCAGCCGAGTTCGTCGTCATGCCAGCGCGCCAGCACCTCGACGCCAACGCAGATTCCCGTGCGCGCGCAGATGATCGGCTGGAACCACGCTTGAATCTGTCCCGCATTGATGGCGCTCGCCAACCGGTTCTGGACATAAAGTTCCTTCTTGCCGATGCCCTTGGAGGTCATGTCGCCGAAGAAGCAACTCTGATTACGGCCCTGCGCCTTGGCGTAGAACATCGCGCGATCCGCCTGCGAGAACAGCACCTCGCTGTTTTCGGCGTCGTCGGGATAGATGGCCGCACCCAGACTGAAGGTCATGCGCATCTCGGCACCATCGAGTAAGAGTGGTTGCTGAATGACCGCGCTGATCTTGTGCGTTACTTCGCGGATATCCTGATCGCTTGGCATACCGGGCAACAGCAGCACGAACTCATCGCCGCCCCAGCGTGCCAGCGTATCGCCCGCGCGCAATTCGCCGCGCAACAGGTTGGCGAACGCCACCAGCAAACGATCGCCTGCTTTGTGGCCGAGTGTGTCGTTGACGTTCTTGAAGTGATCGATGTCGATGAAACACACGCACACCTTGTCGCTGGTGCGCGTCGCCATGCGCAGGGCGATCTTGAGGCGGTCTTCCAACAGCACACGGTTGGGTAGGCTGGTGAGCGCATCGTGCAGCGCCATATGACTGATCTGCTTCTCGTGCAGATAGGCTTGGGTGATGTCGCGCAGCACTCCGCGGATACCGGCGACCTCGCCGTGTTCATCGCGGAAACCCAGAAAGCGGCACTCGATCCAACTCTGCTGTTCGGGATTGGGCCCCGCCAGCCGCGCCCGGAACAACAAATGGTTCTTCTCGCCGGAACGCAACACCGTGCACTGCGTATGCAAGACGGCGGCATCGGCTGGGTGGATGAACTCCAACAGATTGCGCCCGACCGCATTGTCGCAATGCGCAAGCTTGTTCCAACCCGGGCTGGCATGGCGAATGTTGCCATCGCAATCCAGTTCCAGCACCGCCTCTTCGAGCAGTGCCAGCGTTTCCAGATAGGTGGCCTGTTCGCGTTCGCGCGCGTCCACCGCATGCATCAGCTCGCTGATGGCATCGGCAAGATTGTTGATCTCGTCGCGACGTTGCCGCGCGGCGAGCAGGTGTACTTCCACGGCCGCGCGCGGCAACTGCTGGGCATAACCATCGAGCGCCAGGTCGACGCCCTCCAGGCGCCGCACCGTCGCGGCCAGCCAGCGTCCCAACGCCAGCCACAGCAGCAATGTGATCGCCGCCACGGCCGCCAGCAGCCAGTACAGGAATACGCGGAACGGCAGGATATCGTGCAATTCGCGGTAAGCGAGCAACATCGGCCGCGGCGCGGCGGTACCCGGCCAGGTGACCCGCGCCTGCACCAGGCGCTGCGCCCCCATGCTCACCACCTGCCGCACATCGGTGGCGAGATCCACGGGATAATCGTCGCGGGACACCGCTACCACGCGATCCCACCAACTGATTGCCAACACCGCCTCCGGAATCACCATGTCTTTGAGTGCGGCATTGTCCAACGGCTTGAGCAGCACCAATTGTCCCTGCCCCTCGGCGCCCAACCAGATCGGTTCGCGAAACACGCGATAGAGTTCACCCAGCGCGGCCTCGAAATGCCATTCGCTGACGCGGATGGTTTCCTGATCCAGGGTGTGCGCGATGACACCATAGCGATAGAGGATCCGGCCGTCGCCGCTGAGCACTAACAACGTGGGAAACTCGCTGAACACCCGTTGCGCATTCAGAAAGGCGGTGAATTTCGGCCAGCGCTTGTCATCCTGTTGTTCCCGCTGTTGTTCCAAGATGCGCCCAAATTCGAGCCGCGCGCGCAATTGCTCCGCGGCGCTCTTCCAGGCGAACTCGACCCGTACCAGTTGGTCGCCGTAATAGCCACGCAGGGATTCGAACTTCTGATCGATCTCACGGGCGCGGAACTCGCTATAACCCTGCATCGCGATGGCAACCAGGCTGACGGTGGCGATGAGCATGGCGAAGAAGATGTGTGCAATGGCCTGACCGCGCAGGGCGCGCAGTCGGCTCCGCAACAGCCGCCAACCGGTCTGCGTCGGCACGGCGCTAGTCCAACCGAACCCAGCGATCGTCGATCAGGTCGCGGATATCCTTGCCAGCGGGCAGTTTGATCCCGACCGCACGCATGAACTCCCGCGTCGACTCGATCTCCGCCGCGGTGAAATCGCCTTCTGGACTGTACTGCGCCGGCAGGCGTGTCAGGGCATCGACGATGTCCGCGCGTTGCCCCGCATCCTCGATCGCCAGGCGCGCGACGATGTCCGCCGGCGTGGCCGCGCTGGTCCACTGCAACGCACGGCGCAGCATTCGCACCATCGTCTGGACACGTTGCGGATTGGCCTTGATACGTTCCGGCGTGGTGACGATCACCGCACGCAAATGGTTTTTGCCCGCGATCCCCGCCGACTGCCGCGGATCGTAGAGGTTGGCCAGCACACGCCCCAGGCCGGCCCGGACCAGGCTGGCCGAATACGGCTCTTCGACAAACACCGCGTCGACCGTCTCTCCGGCCATCGCTCCATAAACACCCTCGTAGTTTTGGGCGACCGGCGCCCACCGCATCTCATCGGCGCGTACGCCATGCAGGGAGACCCACAGCTCGGCAACCAATTGCAGATAGGTCTTGGTGGTCGCGCTACCGATGTGCACGCCGAGGGTACGGCCGCGCAGATCCGCGATAGTGCGGATACTGTCGGCCAGATCGGCACGCACGACGATCGCATAGGGCGGCACACCACGGCTCAAGCGGGCAACCGCCACCACCGATCGGCCTTTCTCCAGAAATTTTGGCAGTATCGGAAAACCCGCGCCGGCGAAATCGGCGTTGCCGGCCAGCATGTCTTCCAAGGCGAGCACGCCCGAGGGGTGGTAGCGGATGCCCAGATCCGCGCCGAGCTGCGCGTCGATACCCAGTTTGGGGATCAATTCCACGGGGAAAAACGGCATCAGCAACGGACCGGGAATATTGATGCGGATCGTTGTCGGTTCCGCCGCCAGGCGTTGCATGCCACCGCAGGCCAACAGGGCCGTAAGCGCCTTCAGCGCGGCACGGCGGGACGGGTTCAGAATATCCAGCGCGAATCGAGTCTTAGCCATGCGCAGAGCATGGCAGTCGCCCCCCGCAAGATCAAGCCTGCGGAGGGCGTGCGGCAACCGACCGGCGCTCCAAGGTCAGAAAACTGTAGGCATAGGGATTGCGCTCGTCCGCGGCCTGCGCGT
Organism: Gammaproteobacteria bacterium; assembly: GCA_016214925.1. Classification (GTDB taxonomy): domain Bacteria; phylum Pseudomonadota; class Gammaproteobacteria; order Thiohalobacterales; family Thiohalobacteraceae; genus JAHJQQ01. Next base: position 941 of record JACRMO010000142.1, on the reverse strand, counting down.
TGCACGCCACTTCCTGCCAGACAGTTTCATCCATGACTGGAAACCAGGCATCGCCGTCGAAGGCCGCTTCGATACGCGTGAGATAAATGCGCTGCGCGCGCGGCAGCAGTTCGGCATACAACTGCGCTCCGCCGATCACCATCACTTCATCGACCGCACCGGCCGCGGCCAGTGCCGCATCGACCGTGGCGACGACCGTGCAGCCCGGCGCGCTGAACGCTGGGTTACGGCTGATGACGATGTTGTGTCGCCCCGGCAACGGCCGGCCGATGGATTCATAGGTCTTGCGTCCCATGACGATCGGCTTGCCCATCGTAACGGTTTTGAAGTGCGCCAGATCGGCCGGCAGATGCCAGGGCAAGGCATTGCCGCGGCCGATGAGACGGTTGCGGTCCATGGCGACGATGATGGAGAGCATAGGTTCCTGGCGTCAGTAAGCAAAAGATGAATCATCACACCGAAGGACGCAAAGCGCGCAAAGATGTTTACACCAATCATTTCTTTGCGTCCTTTGCGTTCTTCGGTGTGAACCGGTTTTCGCAACGCCCCGCATTCAAACCGCGACCGGCGCCTTGATATGCGGATAATGTTGATAACCCGCCAGTTCGAAATCCTCGAAACGAAACGCGAACAGATCCTTCACTTCGGGATTGATGCGTAGCGTCGGCAGCGGATAGGGTTCGCGCGACAATTGCAGATCGGTCTGTTCCAGATGGTTCGAATACAAATGCGCGTCGCCGAGCGTGTGCACGAAATCGCCGGGCTGCAAGCCGACCACCTGCGCGACCATCATCGTCAGCAGCGCATAGGACGCGATGTTGAACGGCACACCCAGGAAGATATCCGCGCTACGCTGATACAACTGGCAGGACAAACGCCCCTGTGCAACGTAGAACTGAAAAAAGGCATGGCAGGGCGGCAGCGCCATCTTGTCGATTTCG
>JACRMO010000141.1 GCA_016214925.1 Gammaproteobacteria bacterium | reverse complement strand
TATAACCAAGGTCAGGCCACAATTATCCGACATATTGGTGAGATCTGTGTTCTGACCCCGATCTTCAGCACCGCAAGAAAGTGCGCGCATTCTTCATGCAATCAGGATCACCGCCCAATCCCGAAAAGTCAGCGATACGAGATATTTCCTGATCTGGGTGGGACAGTATATCCGGCATGTATACGTCCAGAAATTCAAGGTTGCTGTTAGCGACCAATTCGGAATAAATCCGGTCATAAATTATGCGTGCACCCAGATAGCCATAAATCGGCGGCCATTGTCGACGCACACGAGTGCGTTCAATGTCTGTATAAGAGCGGCGGACAATAATGAATTTCGGATGCAACAGCGAAACAAGTTCCGGCATAATAAGCGACAATAACGCGTGCTTGAGAACAACCACACGATCATCACCACCCGCCTTCTGAAGAATCCCCCCTAACCACTGCTGGATCTCGGAGACAAGCTGAAGCCTGTTCTCAGAAACCATAAGCGCCTGCTCATCGATATGCCGCAACAGGATATTTCTGAGCATCTCCGACTCATATGCAGAGGGGGTTCTAGGGTCGTTAGTCTTGAAGTGCGGAGGACAGGTAAAGGCACCCAAATGATCGAGAATGCCGGTTACTGCGGTGGACCCTGAACCCCATGGGCCGAGCACGATAATAAAACGATTCATATGACTCGCAATTATTTTATTGATAAAAAATCCATTCTAGCCCCCTCGCCATGGCCTAACAAGCGAGCCGCGCTTTGTAAAACCAGGGGTACGAGAACCACAGGGCCGATCAAGTAGCCGGATAATGTACAGAGAATTCACAGGCGAATCAGTCCGACTCACCGCCTCGCCCAATGCGCAGCTGTCGCGCGCTCGGGCGGATACGGGACCACATCGTCCAGACATACAGCAGCAGAGCGATCACTTGAGCGAGCCCGCCGCATACCGTCAACCAGGCCAACATCGGCAGATCGCTGTACGCCCGTAGCAACTCGCCGACAAAGCGCGCCAGCGTCCCGCTGAGCAGCAGCCAATAGACCACCTCGATCAGCGCGGGCCGGTAGCGCCGATCTTCCTGCAAGGGCTTGGGAAAGATCCACAGCGCGACACCGAGGATCATGAACATCACGAAGCCGACGAAGACGGCATGCGTATGCGCGGAGACGGCGTAGGCGCGCGGCCAGTCGCCGAACAGTTCGCGTCGTACCAGCATGTAGGCGCCGAGCAGCAGCCCCAGAACGAGAAACAGAATCCCCGTCTTGATGAAGCGGCGCACGAGATACGTCATGGTAGCGCTTCAATGGCCGTTTCTATTCCAGCACACCGGTACCGGCCAAACGATCGAAATAGCGCGCTCTATAGTAATGGCGCTTATGCGTCGCATCGTCGGTGAACGCCGCCCGGTCGTGCAGCACATTGTTGCTGACCAGTCCCATGCCGGGTTCCAGCAGGCCACGATAGATATAAGGCGAATCACTGTGGAGGATCGTTTCCAGATAGGCCAGTGCCTCGCGTGTAAGCAAGTCGTCGGCCCAGATCACATTATTGACCCGTATTGTGTAGCGCATGTGCAGATTGCCGGAGGTGGTGACGCTGAACACCGGACCTGCCTCCTCCTGGCGGGCGACTTTGCCGTCTTCGATACGTGCCGGGATGGTCATCGCCTGCGGCGCCATGAGCGCGCGAATGAAATCCGGATTCTTCTCGCGCAACAGGATATAGGCGACCTCGTGATCCATCAGCGCATTCTCGCCACCGTGCGCCGCTCGCTGTACCACATGCAGATTCAAGGCTCGAATCTGTTCGTTCGCAGTATTGTAATAACCATCGGTATGCCAATGGATGACGCGATTGGTGTAGGGAATATAGTTCTGGCGCGGCCCGCCTTCGGCCACCTTCAACGAAGTCAACCCGGTGGCGTCCGCCAGCCAGTTCTTATTCAAGCCCACCACGCCGAAACGGCGCCCGAGCGACAGCGGGATTTCCGGATCCGGATCGGTGCCTGTGTTGCTTGCATACAGCGCCATATTGGCCTTGCAACAGCGTGTGAGTAGCGCATCGAACGCGCTTCGCCTGAGTGTGCGCGGATCGCCGATGTCGACCAGGAGATCACCGATATTGCTCGGATAGTCTTTGAGCTTTGCATCACGCCAGTAACGATAGCGATCTTCATTCTCCAAAAAAAATGGGCTGTAGAACGCAACGAGTCTTGGGCTGATGGCATTCATGAGATTGCACCTCGTGAATTTTGAATCGATGGTCCGCGCATTGTCCGGCTCACCATGCGGACAACACGGCATAGAGATCGGAAGCCGCCAGGAATGTCGCCGGCTCGATGCCGGCCGCGGCGTAATCGACCGTATCCGGGTAGGCGCCTCTGGCGCGGACACGGGCCTGATCGATCCAATCCTTCAACCAAGCCAGTGCCTGCTCGCGTTCGGCGATATCCGTCTGCGCGACACTGAGTTCGGATGCCTGCCGGAAGCCGCTGCGCGAGAGCAAGGTATAACAGTCTGTGAGCTGATCGATCCGGCC
>JACRMO010000140.1 GCA_016214925.1 Gammaproteobacteria bacterium | reverse complement strand
TAAATGCACCGTGTAAATGAGACACAAAAAATTTTTGCGCCCTTTGCGCTCTTTGGTGTGCATAACGCACGACCAGCAAACCAACCATGAATCACACGCCTACACTCATCGACTTTATCCGCCACGGCGAGCCCGAAGGCGGCAGGCGTTATCGCGGGCAGATCGACGATCCGCTGAGCGAAACCGGCTGGCGGCAGATGTGGGATGCAGTCGGCGAACACGCGCCCTGGCAACAGATCGTCACTTCACCTTTGTCGCGTTGTCACGCCTTCGCCACCGCGCTCGCCGAACGGCATGCCTTGCCGCTGGCGGTGGATGCGCGCCTGATGGAAATCGGCTTCGGCGTCTGGGAAGGGCGCACCGCCGAACAATTGCGCGCCGAAGATCCGCAGCAGATTGCGCGTTTCTATCACGACCCCGTCAACGCGCGCCCCGCCGGCGCGGAGCCACTGGAGGCGTTTCGCGCACGCGTCGCCGAAGGCTTTCATGCGTTGGCCAACACCTATGCTGGGCAGCGCGTGCTGGTGGTCTGCCATGCCGGGGTGATGCGCGCGGTGGTCGCGCAGGTATTGAACGCGCCATTGGAGGCGATCTATCGCATCGACGTCGCCTATGCCGCCATTACCCGCATCAAATTCGACGGCGAACGTCCGCCGATGTTGGTGAGTCACGCCGGATGCCGGGCGTGAAATTATTTTTACTATGGGCCGTTTGGCTCACTGCGACGCCGCTGTTTGCCGAACAGGTCGTCACGGACGATCTCGGTAACGTTATTCACCTTGCCGCGCCGCCGCAGCGCATCGTCAGTCTGACACCGCACATCACCGAACTGCTGTACGCCGTCGGTGCCGGTGACCGTCTCGTCGCCGCGGTGGACTACAGCGATTATCCCGCAGCGGCCAAAAGCCTGCCGCGTATCGGCAACGCCGAGCGCATCGACCACGAACGCCTGTTGCAAGTGCGGCCTGATCTGATCATCGCCTGGGGCAGCGGCACGCCCGCGCGGGAACTCGACTCGCTGCGCCACTTGGGCGTGCCCATGTATCTGTCCGAGCCGCGCCGCTTGGATGCCATCGGCGCGCAGTTGCGTGTGTTTGGTGAGATCGCCGGCACATCGGCGCAAGCGGAGATAGCCGCGCAGGAATACGAACACCGGCTTACTGAATTGCGCGCACGCTACGCCGCCAATCCACAGCGCACAGTGTTTTATCAGCTTGCGCAACAGCCGCTGCTGACCGTCAATCGCGAGCATTTGATAAACGATGTGTTGATGCTGTGCGGCGGTGTGAATCTGTTTGCCGACGTGCCCGCGCTCACGCCGCGCGTGGATATCGAAGCGGTGCTCGCCGCGCGCCCGGAGGCGGTGGTATTTGCGTTGTACCCCGGCGAGTCGGTACATCCATCGTGCGACGCCGCGCATGTTGGAAGGTGTGGAACGGATTTGTGCGGGGTTGCGTTAAGGAATCTTCTGAGTAATTCATGTTCCGTCATTCCGGCGCAGACCGGAATCCAGGGGTTTACCACGGATGAGGGTTCTGGATCCCGGCATTCGCCGGGATGACGGTGGTTCTGGGTTTAAGTAAGTGCTATTCACCTCAGACCTTTCTTAATCTCAGTTTCCGCCAAACCGCCGCGTCACATACTCATCGACGATCTTCTGAAACTCCACCGCAATCGCCTCGCCCTTGAGCGTGACAGTCTTCTCGCCATCGACATACACCGGCGCGACCGGCACTTCGCCGGTGCCGGGCAGGCTGATGCCGATGTCGGCGTGCTTGCTCTCGCCAGGACCGTTGACCACGCAGCCCATCACCGCGACGGTGAGGTTTTCCACGCCGGGATATTGCGTGCGCCACACCGGCATCTGCTGACGCAGATAGCTTTGAATGTCCTGAGCGAGTTGCTGGAAGGTGGTGCTGGTGGTGCGGCCGCAGCCGGGGCAGGCGACCACTTGCGGCGTGAATGCGCGCAGGCCCATCGATTGCAGGATTTCCTGCGCGACGATGACCTCTTGGGTGCGATCGCCGCCGGGTTCGGGCGTGAGTGAAATACGGATGGTGTCGCCGATGCCTTCCTGCAACAGCACCGCGAGTGCGGCGGTCGAGGCGACGATGCCCTTGCTGCCCATGCCGGCCTCGGTCAATCCCAAGTGCAGCGGATAATCGCAGCGTGCGGCAAGCGTGCGATACACGGCGATCAGATCCTGCACGCCGCTCATCTTCACCGACAGGATGATCTGGTCGTGGCGCAGGCCAAGTTCCTCGGCGCGCTGCGCACTCTCCAGCGCGGAAATAATCAATGCCTCACGCGTCACCTCGGCGGTGTCGAGCGGTTCGGTGCGCCGCGCATTCTCGTCCATCATGCGCACGACGAGTTCCTGATCGAGACTGCCCCAGTTCACGCCGATGCGCACCGGCTTGGCGTGATCGCGCGCAAATCCAATGAGCGTGGCGAACTGTTCGTCCTTCTTCTTGCCACGGCCGACGTTGCCGGGATTGATGCGGTATTTGGCGAGCGCCTGCGCGCAGGCCGGGTGTTTGGTCAGCAGGCGATGGCCGTTGAAATGGAAGTCGCCGATCAGCGGCACGCTCAGACCCATATCGTCGAGACGCGTACGAAGCTCCGCCACGGCCGCGGCGGCCTCGTCGCTGTTGACGGTGATGCGCACCAGTTCCGAGCCGGCACGCGCGAGTTGTGCGACCTGTATCGCAGTACCGATTGCATCCGCAGTGTCAGTGTTGGTCATGGATTGCACGACCACCGGGTGATCGCCACCGACGATGACCTGACCAATCTGGACGGGTACGCAAGAACGACGCTGGACGGGACTTACAGGGCTGGACATACTGGCTTCGACCGCGAGGAATGACCGTGCCATTATCGCAACCGCGCGCCGCTCCTGTCATCCGCGCTATATATCCCACCCTCACCCCAACCCTCTCCTGCCAGCGGGCGAGGGGGAAATTCCCTCTCCCCGCACGTGGGGAGAGGATCAGGGTGAGGGGAAATTTGGAGAGATGCCATGACCACCTTCAACGCCTTCCGTATTCATCAGGATGTGTCCGGTCATCGCGCCGGCCTGGAAGCCCTGACGCTGGCCCAACTCACGCCGGGCGAGGTGACCGTGCGGGTCGAATGGTCCGCCGTGAACTTCAAGGACGCGCTGGCCGTCACCGGGCGCGGCAAGATCCTGCGCCATTCACCGCTGGTCGGCGGTGTCGATGCGGCGGGTCGCGTGGAGGCGTCGAGTGATCCGAATCTGCTGCCGGGCACGCCGGTGGTGGTGACGGGTGGCGGCATCGGCGAGGCGCGCGACGGCGGTTTCGCGCCCTACCTGCGCGTACCCGCGACCATGGCGATCCCGTTGCCCGCAGGCCTGTCGACACGCCAGGCGATGATCGTCGGCACCGCCGGCTTCACCGCAGCACTCGCGCTCACGCGCATGGAACATAACGGCCAAACCCCCGGCCTCGGTCCGATTCTGGTGACCGGCGCCAGCGGCGGTGTCGGCAGTTTCGCCACCGCCTTATGCGCGCGGCACGGCTATGAGGTTGCCGCGCTCACATTGAAACCCACGAGCATCGACTATCTGGAGAAACTCGGCGCGCAGAAGGTGATCTTGCGCGATGGCCTGGCGATGGGTAAACGCGCGCTGGAGGCCGCGCGCTTCGGCGGCGTGATCGACACCCTCGGTGGCGATTACCTCGGCTGGGCGATCCGCTGTGTGCGCCCGCACGGCAATGTCGCTGTCATCGGCATGGCCACCGGCACCGAATTTAGCACTTCGGTGATGCCCTTCATTCTGCGCGGCGTGAACCTGCTCGGCATCAACTCCGTCGATGCCCCGCGCGATCTGCGCGAACGCATCTGGTCACGACTGGCGCGGGATCTCGATGCCGCGCAGCTCGACTGCATTTGTGCGGGTGAGATCGCGCTCGATGAACTGCCGCAGTTTTGCGAAGAGATGCTTGCGGGGCATGTGCATGGGAGGACGTTGGTACGGGTTGCGGGGTAGAGAGCAAGGGTTAAACCGCATCTATCCGGATAGATGCGGGCGTGGTGTTCACAGATGTCCATTCCAGAATGACTTCATGACACGCGTTGTTTGTCTGGCGAAATGGATTGAGGCCAGGCGCGCCGGTATTGCGCACACCTAGCCTCGCTCCGTCTTACATCAGCCGAACGCGCCTTGGTACTCGATGTTGAAGGTACGCAACACTTGATTGAACGCCCGGTTGTTTGCGGCCTGTACGACCGCGTCGAAGATATCCCGGTCCTGCCAGCCATGCGTGCGCGCCTTGTCGAGATCGGTCTGAGTCACGTTATCCGGATGCTCGACGGATTTGAGCGCGATCCTCAACAAGGGCATTTCATTTTCCGGTAACGGTGCGGCCTCCGGATTCGCGCGGGCGGCGCGTATCTCGTCCAGCTGCAAACCCATGGCGGTGAGGAAACCCTCGTTCATATCGATGCAGAACTGGCATTGCGAATGCCACGAGACCAGATAGCGGATCATGGCCATCAGCATGGGGCGTAACCGGGAGCCGCCGTTGAAATACGCGATGCCGCCGACGAAGTTCTCCAGCAATGGCGGGCTCAGGGTATACAGACGCAGGCCGTCGGGAACGAATCCCAGACGCTGTTTGATCTCCTCCAGCACACCGGCGACGCGGTCTTCTTCACCGGCTGGGGCAAACGGCGTGATGAGGGGTTTTTGATTGGATATGGTTTGGGTTTGCATGCGGTGTTGCTCCTTCTTGTTGCTGTCGCAGGTTGTAGTCGACCGGTCGGTCAACTCGTAGGAAACACGTTGGCTCATCGCGATAGACATGCGGGATCTTTACCGGTTGGGGACGCGGATTTGTGCCATTGCGGGCAACAAATCGCGCAGGCGTGTGGGGTCGTTCTGGGTTTTGGCCAGCAACATGACGCCTTCCATATAGGCCAGCATGGCCTGCGACGTTGCGTCGATGTCGATGTTGCTCAGTTCGCCTGCCTGAACACTGGCCTGGAGCACCTGGCCGATGTTGGTTTGCAGTTGGGCAAAGATATGGTCGACCTTGTTCCGGATCGGCTCATCCTGCGTGGCCAGTTCGGTCGCCAGATTGC
>JACRMO010000139.1 GCA_016214925.1 Gammaproteobacteria bacterium | reverse complement strand
GCCGAATGGGCGCCCACATCCACGCTCGCACCGGCGATACCATGGCGCCGCTCGTCATCAAGGGAGGCGGCCTCTCCGCCCTCGACTTCGCGAGCCCCGTCGCCAGTGCCCAGGTCAAGTCAGCTGTCCTACTTGCCGGCCTCTACGCGGACGGCGAAACGCGCGTAACCGAACCAGCCCAATCTCGCGATCACACCGAACGCATGTTGCGTGGCATGGGCTATCGCGTCGAGGTAAATGGCGCGAATGCCTGTCTTGAAAACGGTGGACATCTCCAGGCGACACCAATCGATGTGCCAGCAGATATTTCTTCCGCGGCGTTCTTTCTGGTGGGCGCCAGTATCGCGCCGGGCTCGGATTTGCTGCTGGAACATGTCGGCATGAATCCGACCCGCACCGGCGTGATCGATATTTTGCGTGCCATGGGCGCCAACATCGAGGTGCAGAATCCGCGCGAAGTCGGCGGCGAACCGGTCGCCGACCTACGCGTGCGTTCGGCACAACTGCGTGGCATCGAGATCCCACCGGAGTTAGTGCCGTTGGCCATCGATGAATTCCCGGTGTTGTTCGTCGCCGCCGCGTGTGCCGAAGGACGTACCGTGCTGACCGGCGCCGAGGAGTTGCGTGTGAAGGAGTCCGACCGCATCCAGGTGATGGCCGATGGGTTGAAAATCCTCGGCATCGACGCACAACCCACGCCTGATGGCATGGTGATCGAAGGCGGAGCGTTAGGGCTGGGGCAGGTCAACAGTCACGGCGACCATCGCATTGCCATGGCCTTCGCCATGGCCGCGTTGCGTGCCGCCGGTCCCATCGACATCGACGACTGCGCCAATGTGAATACCTCCTTCCCCGGTTTCATCGAACTGGCCCGGCAGTCCGGCCTGGCCGTGTCCCAGGTGTGATTCGGGACATGACCCAAGCATGACAGAAATCCGCATCCTGCCCGAATCGCCGCCGGTCATCGCCATCGACGGCCCGAGTGGCTCGGGCAAGGGCACGGTTGCCCAGATTCTGGCCCGGGAACTGGGCTGGCATTTTCTCGATTCAGGGGCCATCTATCGTATTTTGGCCTATGCCGCCCAGCAGCGTGGCATCCCCCTGGACGCGGCCGCCGAACTGGCCGATCTGGCGCGTAATCTGCCCGTTGTTTTCTCGCCCATCGACGCAAAGATAAAGCTGGAAGAGATTGATATAAAAGATGAAATAAGAACGGAGGCGGCCGGCAACGCGGCCTCCAAAGTCGCCGCGATCCCTGAAGTCCGCGTGGCCGGCTTTGCTGGAGCGTCTGCGCGCCTTTCGCGCCGGGCCGGGCCTGGTCGCCGACGGCCGTGATATGGGCACTGTGGTGTTCCCGGATGCCGAGGTGAAGGTCTTTCTTACCGCGAGCGCCGAGGAGCGTGCCCGCAGACGCTATAACCAGTTGATAGAGAAAGGGTTGGATGCTAATCTTGCGGCCCTCATCGCGGACATCGCTGAACGCGATCACCGCGATGCCACGCGCAGCACGGCGCCGTTGAAGCCGGCTGAGGGTGCCGAGATCATCGATACATCGGATCTCGACATCGCGCAGACGGTGGCCTACGTACGTGCATTGGTGCAGCGCCGACTGGGTGTGTGAAGCGACTCGATGCCGACACCGGCGTTTGAGTCGTCTATATAGTTTGTTGAGTAGGTGCCCGGGTGCATGTGTATCCGGGTTTTGTCATTAACCAACCCGCCGCCCCAAGTCTATGATTGGGAGTGGCAATGCAACCGACCCGCAGCCGTAATGCGGTTCAAGGACAGTGTTTTATGAACGAAAGTTTTGCCGAGCTGTTTGAACAGAGTTTCGCCAATCAACAGATGCGTCCCGGCGCGATTGTCACCGGCGTCGTGGTCGACATTCGATCGGATGTCGTTGTCGTACATGCCGGACTTAAATCGGAAGGTGTGATTCCGATCGAGCAGTTCCGTAACGAACAAGGCGAACTCGAAGTCAGTATTGGCGATAGCGTCGAAGTCGCGCTGGACGCGATGGAAGACGGTTTCGGCGAGACGCGTTTGTCGCGCGAAAAGGCCAAGCGTGCGCGCGCCTGGATTGTGCTGGAGAAGGCGTTCGAGAAGGGCGAGACCGTCACCGGCATGATCAGTGGCAAGGTCAAGGGCGGTTTCACCGTCGACATCAGCGACATCCGCGCATTCCTGCCGGGCTCCCTGGTGGATGTGCGTCCGGTCCGCGATACCGCGTATCTGGAAGGCAAGGAACTGGAGTTCAAGGTCATCAAGCTCGACCAGAAGCGCAACAACGTGGTGGTGTCGCGTCGTGCGGTGGTCGAGTCCGAATACAGCGCCGAGCGCGATGCCCTGTTGAAGAACCTGCAGGAAGGCATGCACATCAAGGGCGTGGTCAAGAACCTCACCGATTACGGTGTGTTCGTCGACCTCGGCGGCATCGACGGTCTGCTGCACATTACCGACATGGCCTGGAAGCGCGTCAAGCATCCTTCCGAAATCGTCAATGTCGGCGACGAGATCGACGTGAAGGTCCTCAAGTTCGACCGCGAGCGCAACCGCGTATCGCTGGGTCTGAAGCAGTTGGGTCAGGATCCCTGGGCGGATCTGGCGCGCCGTTATCCGGAGCACACCCGCCTGTTCGGCAAGGTCACCAACATCGCCGACTACGGCTGCTTCGTGGAAATCGAAGAGGGTGTCGAAGGTCTGGTGCACGTCTCCGAAATGGATTGGACCAACAAGAACGTCAACCCGGCCAAGGTCGTGCACATCGGCCAGGAAATCGAGGTCATGGTGTTGGACATCGACGAAGAGCGTCGCCGTATCTCGCTTGGCGTCAAGCAGTGCCACGCCAATCCGTGGGACGAGTTCGGTGCCATCCACAACAAGAACGACCGCGTGTCGGGTACCATCAAGTCCATCACCGATTTCGGTATCTTCGTCGGTCTGGACGGCGGTATCGATGGCTTGGTGCATCTGTCCGACATCTCCTGGAACATGCCGGGCGAAGAGGCGGTGCGCAACTACAAGAAGGGCGACGAGGTCGAGGCGGTGGTGCTGGCCGTCGATCCGGAGCGTGAACGCATCTCGTTGGGCATCAAACAGATGGACCGCGACCCGTTCTCCAACTTCGTGGGTGAGCATGCTAAGGGCAGTATCGTGAAGGGTGTCGTCCGTGAAGTGGATGCCAAGGCCGCTATTATCGATCTGGGCGACGGTGTGGAAGGTACGCTGCGTGCCTCCGACCTGACCCGCGACCGGGTGGAAGACGCCCGTACCGTGCTCAAGGTCGGTGAGGAAATCGAGGCCAAGTTCATGGGCGTCGACCGCAAGACTCGCACTATCAGCTTGTCAATCAAGGCTAAAGAAAACGACGAGGAGGCCGAAGCTGTCTCCGACTACTCGCGTTCTGGCTTGGCTCCCACGACCTTGGGCGACCTGCTCAAGGAAAAGATGGAAGGCAAGGATAACTGAGGCTTGGTAAGCCGGCAGGATACCGCCCGGCTCGGATGATGCGTTATTTGGTCCGGGAGGCCGCAATCGCGGTCTCCCATTCCAAATCAGGAAGAAGATAATGACAAAGTCTGAACTGATTGAAATTCTCTCCAGCAAGAACACCCACCTCAATTACAAAGATGTGGAGCTTGCGGTCAAGAGTCTTCTGGAACAGATTAGCCAGGCCCTGGCCACTTGCCAGCGTATCGAGATACGGGGGTTCGGCAGTTTCTCCCTGCACTACCGTCCACCGCGTGTCGGCCGCAATCCCAAGACCGGCGAAGCGGTCGCGTTGGCGGCCAAATACGTCCCGCATTTCAAACCGGGCAAGGAATTGCGCGAGCGGGTCAATGAAGGGGCGGGTACCGAGATCAAACCCTAAGGCAGTCCCCCGAGTATGCGGCCCGGTTGCGTGTGCGGCCTGCGTCATTTCTCTCTTTCAAGCCCCAGGGTGTGGTAAGCACAGCTAACCGCATCGTGTTGGCGTAATATCTTGTTCCGGCGCGGTTCGCTGCGCTCACCACACCCAATGGAATCAACAGACTCCT
>JACRMO010000104.1 GCA_016214925.1 Gammaproteobacteria bacterium | reverse complement strand
TCTCGTAACGCTGATTGGGGTGGCAGGCGCCGCAGGTGACGTCGCGGTGCGCGCCCTTGAGGGCGAACTCGGCCTTGGCATGATCGCACTTGGTGTTCTTCCAGGTCGTTTCGGCATGACAGTCGGCGCATTGCTTGCCGAGTCGTTGCTTGTGCGGATCGTCCTCGCGGTGGCAATCGACGCACGCGGAGGGCGCGGCCCGGAAGGGTTTGTCCTGCGCATGACAACTGGTGCAACTCAAGCCGCCGTGCGCACCCTTGAGAGCGAAATCGGTGGTCCGATGGTCGAAACTGTCGCGGTTGAGCTTCACGATATCCGCATCCCGACCCTTGTGATCGGTATGACAGCTTTTGCATTCCTGTTCGGCCAGTCCGGCCGTGCGGCCATGAAAACCCAGCTTCGATTCCAGATCCTTGCGCACGTCCTTGTGGCAATCCAGACACAACTTCCTCTGATCGGTTTTACTGAAACGTTCATGGCAGCGCGCGCACTCGGATTCATACTCGGCATGCCCGGCAATAACCTCGCCAGGCATGATCAGCGTCTCGAGCTTCGCCGCTTGCGCGGTGAACGCCGCCAGTAACATCAGCAATCCCCCTGTAAAGAATCCTGCCCACTTGCCTGTGCATCCACGCACGAATCCGCCCCCTCAGTACACATGCACGGCGAACACATGCACGATTCCCGACAGCACCAGCATCAGGAACAACGGAAAGTGCAGGACGTGCCAGGCGGAAAACAGCTTCTCGTAGAAACTGAATCCGGCGACTTGGCGGACACTTTCCAGGCGTGCGTTCACATGCCGGTTCAGGGAACGGCGTAGCGCGCGCAACTCGGTTGACGACTGCGTCCCGGCATGACTGCGGATTTCCTCACGTATATATCGACGTGCCGCGCGGGTACGCCACAAGCGGAATCCCAGCGTGAGCTTGCGCGTGATGCGCGTCAGCAGCAGCGCGCCTTCGCACAAAGTCTGCTTTTCGAAGGCGTCCAGCCGCTCCAATAATTGCGGTGCGAAGGCGATGCGTTCGGCGAGTTCCTGCTTGAGCGTCTGCGCGTCACGCCGCAGTTCTTCCATATTCGCCTTACTGCCGTAGAGTCCCTTGTGGATGCGCATATACAGGTAGCGTCCGATCAGACCGCTGCCGGCGACCGTCAGCATGCAGAACAGGGCAACATTGCTGTTGAGCGAACCCAACTGGAAATCGCAGTGGTAGAGAATGGCGAGTGGACCCACCACACCAAACGTCATATGCATACGAAACCAGAATTTGATCGGGCCGATGTTGCGCATGAAGCGAGCCTTCTTGCGCAATGGATACAGCAACAGAAGCAGCATCATGCTGCCGCCAATAATCCCCAAGGCGTAACCCAAACCCGATTCTGCCGTCAGATGTTGATTCCCGCGCTGGGTCCAACCCAGGTACAACAGGGCCGATACCGTCAGGTAGGACAGCAACACACCCACCCGCAGAATGCGGGGTTGGTACTGTTCGATCAGCCCGCTGACCTGCGTCCGCGCAGCCGCGACCGGTGCGGGGGTACGACCTGGGTTGAAGGTAGCGATAGCTTCCATAGACTGAATCTCAGCAGGGAACCGATAGGTTTATCACCAGCGGGAGGGAAAGGTGATCGGTGCCGCCAAGAGACACGGCAAGGCCGGCCAGACGGCCCAGGGTGGAGACATAACATATTGCCCCGCAAGGGGAAATACGTCAGATTCTGTGCGCAATGTCTCCATACTGCCCGTTTCCTTTGGCTACTATTTCGTCTGGGTCGCGGGGTGAGCGGCCCAAAACGTCCCGGGTTTATCGCCGGGTTATTGGATCTTAATTGGGAATATAATCCCATACTGTGTACATTGTCACAACTTTCCTGTGTGTGAGCACGGAGAATTACGACCAAGTTCAGGCGCGTGGAGAGAGCGGATGTTCGGAAAACAGGGATGTTGGCGAGGACAGGCGTTGTGCAGAATTTGATGGTATACGTATACCTGATACCCATTGTGCTGACTGTGGTGATCTATTGGGCCATGCAGCACCGCCGGTATACGCAAAATCTGGCCGCCCTGGAACAGACCCGTGATGCTGGTCTGACCGAGCCGGCTTCGTTACATCCACTGCTGGACCCGGCGCGCTGTATCGGTTGCGGCTCCTGCATCAGCGCCTGCCCGGAAGGCAATGTTCTCGGCCTGATCAACAAAAAAGCGGTACTCATCAATCCCACACATTGCATCGGTCACGGTGCCTGCCGGACCGCCTGCCCTATGGAAGCGATCACGCTGGTATTCGGCAGCGAAAAACGCGGGGTGGACATCCCACTGGTCGGTGCGGATTTTCAGACCAACGTACCGGGCATTTTCATCGCTGGCGAACTCGGCGGCATGGGTCTGATCCGCAATGCCATCGAGCAGGGCCGCCAGGCATTGGAGGCCATTAGGCAGTTACGCGGCATCGGTCAGGGCGAATGTCTCGATGTCGTGATCATCGGCGCCGGTCCTGCCGGCCTGTCGGCCTCGCTCGGCGCCTTGCAGCACAAACTGCGTTTCGTCACCGTCGAACAGGAAAACCTTGGCGGCACGGTCGCGCATTTCCCGCGCGGCAAGCTGGTGATGACCGCGCCCGCGACCTTACCGATCATCGGCAAAGTAAAATTCAGCGAGACGACCAAAGAGGCCTTGTTGAGCTTCTGGGACGAGGTCGTGCAGCGCACCGGACTCAAAATCCAGTATCAGGAACGGGTCGATGCGATTACGCAGCACGATGGGATGCTGCTGGTCAAAACCAACCGCGACAGCTATCGCACCCGCGCCGTATTGCTCGCCATCGGCCGACGCGGCACACCGCGCAAACTCGATGTGCCGGGCGAGGAGCTGTCAAAGGTGGTCTACCGTCTGATCGATCCGGAACAATACCGCGGTCAACATGTGCTGGTGGTAGGCGGCGGTGACAGCGCGCTGGAAGCGGCCGCGAGCATCGCCGAACAAGCGGATACCCATGTAACCTTGTCCTATCGTGCCGACGCCTTCGGTCGGGCCAAGGAAAAGAATCGCACCCGTATCGCCGCAGCGGAACAATCCGGCCAATTACGCGTGCTGTTCAAATCCAACGTCAAGGAGATACATCCACAACGCGTGATTTTGGATCACGAAGGACAGATGATCGAATTGGACAACGATGCGGTCATTGTCTCGGCGGGCGGCGTATTACCCACGCCGTTTTTGCAGACGATTGGCATACAAGTGGACACTAAACATGGCACGGCGTGAAATTATCGGCGCCCAGCGACGCAGGCTCATCCTGGTCTTAGTGCTGTTCTGTATCTTTGGCAGCGGCGCGGCCTGCGCCGATCGCAAAGCCGAGATCGATGCCGCCATTCGCGTGCGTGATTATGCCAGCGCGGCCAAACTTCTGCGGGAGGATGCCGACCACGGCAGCGCTGACGCGCAATACGAACTCGCATCCATGTATCGCGCCGGTCGTGGCATACCCAAGGACCATGTCGCGGCCGTGCGCCTGTTGCAGCAGGCCGCGAACAGCGGACATGCGAAGGCACAATACAATCTCGGCAATATGTATCTGAACGGTTGGGGCGTCGCCGCCGATCCCGCCGCCGCGCAACGTTGGTTCACCGCGGCCGCGGCACAAGGCCATGAACTTGCACGCGGTAAATTAAGCGGTGCGCACACGACCGCAGCTGCGCCGAAATCCGACGATGCCGCCGGCGCATTGCGCACGGCGGCACGGCGCGGACAAGTACATCAACTACAACAGGCGATCGCCGCCGGTGCCGCCATCGATGCGGCGGATCGTTACGGGCGCACCGGCAACGGCACGACGGCGCTGATGCTCGCCGCCGCGCGCGCGGACACGGGCTTGGCGCAAAATCTTCTGGATCACGGCGCCGACATCGCCAAACGTAACAGTCAGGGACGCTCGGCCCTGGATATAGCGAAGGCCAACAGCAAGGGCAGTGCGCTGGTCAGCGTCCTGCGCGCGCGCGGTGCCCGCGAGACCATCCCGCAGGCGAGCGATCCCACCCTCAACGCGCAGCAACTCAAGACCATGGCCGAGCGACAGGCGCAACTCAAACAGGATCCCTATCGGGGTTGGAGTCTGCTGATGGTCGCCGCCTGGCGCGGTCAGAACGACATCGTCGCCGGACTCTTGCAACAGGGCGTTCCCGTCAATGCACATGATGAAGATGGCTATACGGCCTTGATGCGTGCCACTTGGCAGGGACATACCCAAATCGTTCAGCAGTTACTGGAGCACGGCGCGGATATCGATAGCGAACAAGCCGAACATAAAACGGCGTTGAGCATCGCCGCCGAACAGGGGCGCATCGAAGCCGCGCGCGTGCTGTTGAAGCACCGCTCCGACATCAATCATCCGGCCGACGACGGCGCGACACCGCTGCATTTGGCCCTGCGTTCGCAGCATGCCGACATTGCACATTTGTTGCTCGATATCGGCGCCGATCCGAATCGCGCCGACAACGCGGGTACGACACCGCTGAGTCTGGCTGCGCGCGACAACGATGCAGATTTGGTAGGTGCCCTATTAAAAGCCCGCGCCGATACCGAGCGCGCCGACCAGACCGGGCGCACGCCGCTCTGGTATGCCGCCGATCTGGGTCATGACCGGCACGTCGCCTTGCTCTTGGCCGGCGGCGCGGCGGTGGATTCTCAGGACGCAGAGGGTTATACCGCCCTGGCGCGCGCCGCCTGGCACGGGCATGCGCAAGTTGTCACGCATTTATTAAAGGCGGGCGCGCATACCGATACAGCCACCCGCACCGGTAACACCCCGCTGATGCTGGCCGCCGACCGCGGCCATACGGCGCTTCTGGAACAACTGATACAGGCCGGCGCGGACGTAAATGCCCGCAATAATCTTGGCAACACCGCCGTGATGCTCGCGGCGACAAACGGTCAGCGCGAATGCGTACAGCACCTGATCGCCGCGGGCGCCGATGTCGGCCTGCGCAATCAGCGCCGTGAGCAGGCGGTGGAATTGGCGCAGCGCGCGGGGCATACGCAACTGGCCGATGAAATCAAACAAGCCACGGATCGGGGTGGCTGGTTACCGGATGCTTTGCGTTATTAGTCGCAAGATCGACATGCGCGATCCAGAGGATGCGTCCCTTGCCTCCGACCGATACACTAGGCGCTCGGATACCGGATCGGCCGGTGACTATCGACGGAAACCATGCGCGGACGCTTCATCACTCTCGAAGGCGGCGAGGGGGTCGGCAAGACCACCAACCTGGACTACATCCGCGCCGCAGTGGAACGCAGCGGCAAAACGCTCCGTGTGACCCGCGAACCCGGCGGCACGCCGATCGCCGAACGCATTCGTAACGTGTTGCTCGATCCCGCGAACACTGGCATGGCACCAGACTGCGAATTACTGCTGGTATTCGCCGCCCGCGCTGAGCACCTCGCACGGGTGATCCGTCCGGCCCTCGACGCCGGCGAATGGATTTTGTGCGACCGCTTTACCGACGCGACCTATGCCTATCAAGGCGGTGGCCGTGGCCTGTCGCGGCAACGCATCGAGGAACTGGAAAGGATGGTCCAGGGTGAACTGCGTCCCGACCTGACGCTACTGTTGGATGTGCCGGTCGAGATCGTCCTGTCCCGGGCTGGCGCGCGCGGCGCACTGGATCGCTTCGAGCAAGAGGAGGTCGCGTTCTTCGAGCGGGTCCGTCTGGCCTATCTGGAACGCGCCGCGGCGGCACCGGAACGTTATCGGGTGATCGATGCCAGCCAGTCGCTCGCCGACGTGCAGAGTCAAATCGATCGTGCGCTACAAGCCATTCTGGCTTAGAAAGGCTCTCTAACCAACTGAAATCATGAAATCACCGTATCCTTGGCAAGACACAGAATGGGCGCAGTTGCGGGCCCGCGCGGCGCAGCGGCGCCTGCCCCATGCTCTGCTGGTCACCGGCCCCGCCGGCGTGGGCAAGTGCGATTTCGCCGATGCCTTTGCCCGCTCCTTGCTGTGCAAGCATCCCGCGGGTGACGGCTCGGCGTGCGGCAACTGCGAGGCCTGTCATCTAGTGCGCGCCGGCACCCATCCGGATTACCTGACCGTTACCTTCATTGAAGACAAGACTCAGATCGGCATCGACCAGATCCGCGAACTGTGCCGGGCTTTGGCACTGAAGAGCCATGCGGGTGGCTACAAAATCGCCATTGTGACGCCCGCCGAGCGTATGACTGTCGAAGCAGCCAACAGTCTGCTCAAGACCTTGGAAGAACCCACCGATAACACCTTGCTGATGCTGGTAACAGAACAACCCGCGCGCTTGCCCGCGACCATCA
>JACRMO010000026.1:2688-6632 GCA_016214925.1 Gammaproteobacteria bacterium | reverse complement strand
GTATCCGGTTGTTGCGCGGATGCCATGTTCTCGGCGGATGCTGCGTCAGGTGTCCCAGTGCCTGGAATGGTGGCCGCATGGGACGTCGAGGTGTACAGGATATAGGCGCTTGAGAGCGCCACGCTGCACAGCCCGATGGAGCCCAGGATAACAGCGAAGGTGAAATGGTGTATGGATGGATGTGAAGATGCATGGGATTTGCGCCAACCCAGGTATATCGCCAAGCACCCTGCCAGCAGGATCGGCAGCGCTTTGTCCCAGGACAAGGACGGCCGGTCGGGTGCAACGGTTGCGGCGCTCGGCGGCACTGTCAATGTTGCGGTCAACAGCTCCGTGTAGGCATCGCTCAGCACGGTGATGACAAGTGCGTGCTTGCCGGGCAACGTGAGTCCCACGCCCTGAAGGCTGTATGTGCCTGGACTCTGCGGGGCGGCGCGTTCGACGCTGCCGTTCACGTCCACATCGATTTTCAGTCCATCGATGGATGCGGCGGATGCAGGATCGTCCGCATACAACCATAACCGGCCGGATTTCAATATGCCTACCAGTGTGACGTGAGCTGTCGTGCTGGAGAAACGTGGCTCTGCTTCTGCGGGAGCGTTCGGCGCCTCCGCGCCGTGGTTGTGTCCGCTGTGACCGAACACCACGACGGGACCGCAAAGACAGGCAATCAGTATCAGCCAACGCATGCTGTTCCTCGTCCGATTGACGGCTTCTATATGGCGCGTATCGACTGCGGCCAGCCTGTGGCCTGATGGCTGTTCGGCTAGCCCGCAGCGTTCTTGTTAGGCATGGAATGATCCTGCTGCAAGGTGATTAGCGTTTCCATCGGCAGTGAGCCTGTTTTTGTATCGGCGGTCCAGTCATCGCCTATCGGATTTAATCCTACATACAGACCCCACGACACAGCATCGCATCCGTGCGGGCCTCCGCACTGCGATGGTCGGTATGTTTACGTTGGATCATGCGGCGGCGGGTATCGCGTGGGTACGGGACAGACGGGTGTCTTGCCCGCCGTTTTCCCGCCGCGCGCGAACTCTTGTCGGAGTCGGTCTGACAGAAAATCCGGATATCTACGGATGGTACAGGGTGGCGAGCCCTTGTATAGCTGAGCACATAAGGAAGTGAGGCAGCGCAGAACTCGGTATGGACGCATTTCCGTCAACAACAAAACCGTCCAGAAATTCCAGGCCGGTATAACGTAGGAGATAGTGCCATGAAGATACTCACATGCTGCAAGCCATGGATATTGCTTGTGCTCTTGGCTCTTGTGGAGATACTGGTTGCGACGCGTACTCAGGGCGCTGTCCTGAGTTTCGAACCAGGGGATGCCAATCAGCATTTTGTTTTCGATCAGATGGGCCCTTATGAACCCAATCCTTACGATTCACCCGATGATGGAGCGGATCATCTGGCGCAACAAACGTCGAGTGCGTGGGTGGGCATGAAGAGCGGCGAGACGTCCTCCGCGAGTCTGTTCTGGGACGGCGGTCTGGATGGAGGCAATAATTCTCTGCTGAATTTGCTGTTGCCGGATACCTTCGACTTGAATAGCTTCATCATCGCCGGTGTCTACGGATCGCAGACGGTGACGCTGCAAGGACTCAACAACGGGCAGGTGCTTTACAGTGGCAACCTGGGCATCGATCTGACACCGCAGCTGTTTCAGGCCGACTGGGCGGGTATCGATCAGTTCCAGATACTCTATGGCGGAGACTTCGTCGTGGATCCGCAGCATGCGTCTGCCGCGGCGTTTCACAATTGGGCGATTGATAACGTTATATACAATGAGTCCCTCACGCCCGTGCCACTGCCGAATTCCGCTCTGATCCTGGCGCTGGGCGGGCTATTGTTGACTGTGAGCGGTTGGCGTATGCCGCTTCTGGTCATAGGTGTGGCACGTAGAAGTCGCCGAGGGTGAATGGAGCGGCCCCCTGCCTGGTGATGGCCGCTCATCCCGCGGGTTACGCCATGTAGTCGAACCCCGTACCCGTGCACGGCGGCGCTCTGGCGACTGACCGGATTCGAGCGGGCCGCTCCGTGCCGGCCGCAGCCGCAGTGTGCCCTGGATTCCTAGACACTCCCCACCCGGGACGCTACAATTCCGCCCCGCAGTCGCAGCGGATTCCCATATCTGGCGACAAGCCCCCATTCCAATAAGCGGGACGGTCCAAACAGGACCCTCCCGCTTTGCATATCCGATACTTGGAGGCACCCTTGCGCAAGCCGGCCCTGCTGGTTCTGGAAGACGGCAGCACCTTCCGGGGTGAGTCCATCGGCGTCGACGGACAGACCGTCGGCGAGGTGGTGTTCAATACCGCGCTGACCGGCTATCAGGAAATCATTACCGACCCGTCCTACGCCCGCCAGATCGTGACCCTGACCTACCCGCACATCGGCAATGTCGGTGTGAACGAGGACGACGAGGAATCCGGCCACATCTACAGCGCCGGCTTGGTGGTGCGTGACGTGCCGTTGCTGGCGAGCAACTGGCGTTCACAAGAATCTCTCGAAGCCTATCTGCAACGCCGGAATGTCGTCGGCATCGCCGGTATCGACACGCGCCGGCTTACGCGCATTCTGCGTGAGAAGGGCGCACAGGCCGGCTGTATCGTCGCTGGCGACAACATCGACGCGGATGCTGCATTGACCGCCGCGCGTGCCTTCCCCGGGCTCAAGGGCATGGACCTCGCCAAAGAGGTCACCACCCATCGGCCCTACGAATGGGCGCAGGGTTCCTGGACACTGGAAGGCGGCATGCCCGCCGCGCCGCATCCGCTGGAGGAGAAGTTGCCGCACCATGTGGTCGCTTATGACTTCGGCGTGAAGCGCAATATTCTGCGCATGTTGGTCGACCGCGGCTGCCGCATCACCGTGGTGCCGGCCAAGACCCCGGCCAGCGAAGTGTTCAAACTCAAACCGGATGGTGTGTTCCTGTCCAACGGCCCGGGCGATCCGGAACCCTGCGACTACGCCATAGCGGCGATCAAGGACTTGGCAGTACAGCGCGTGCCCATATTCGGCATCTGCCTCGGGCATCAGTTGCTCGGTCTGGCCAGCGGTGCGCGCACGGTGAAGATGAAGTTCGGTCATCACGGCGCCAATCATCCGGTGCAGGATCTTGCCAGCAAGGCGGTGATGATCACCAGTCAGAATCACGGTTTCGCGGTGGACGAGGCGACGCTGCCGGCGAACCTCAAGCCGACGCATCGCTCGCTGTTCGACGGCACCTTGCAGGGCATGGAGCGCACCGATATTCCGGCGTTCAGTTTTCAAGGTCATCCGGAAGCGAGCCCCGGTCCGCACGATGTGGCGCCCTTGTTCGACAAGTTCGTCGCGATGATGAAGGCCGTACACAAATAGAGCTTATGCCAAAACGTACCGACATACACAGCATCCTCATCCTCGGCGCCGGTCCCATCGTGATCGGCCAGGCTTGCGAGTTCGATTACTCCGGCGCGCAGGCCTGCAAGGCGCTGCGGGAAGAGGGCTTCCGGGTCATCCTGGTGAACTCCAATCCGGCGACCATCATGACCGATCCGGAAATGGCGGATGCGACCTACATCGAGCCGGTCGAGTGGCGCACGGTGGCGAAGATCATCGAAGCGGAACGTCCGGATGCGCTGTTGCCGACCATGGGCGGGCAGACCGCGCTCAACTGCGCGCTGGATCTGGCGCGCGAGGGCGTGCTGGAAAAGTTCGGTGTGGCGATGATCGGCGCGACCCGCGAGGCCATCGACAAGGCCGAGGACCGCGACAAGTTCCGCAAGGCCATGTGGAAGATCGGCCTGTCGATGCCGCGTTCGGCCATCGCGCACAGCATGGAAGAGGCCCTGCAGGTACAGGTACCGATCGGCTTCCCGACCATTATCCGCCCGTCCTTCACCATGGGCGGCAGCGGCGGCGGTATAGCCTACAACAAGGAAGAGTTCGTCGAGATCTGC
>JACRMO010000026.1:0-2682 GCA_016214925.1 Gammaproteobacteria bacterium | reverse complement strand
AACGAGCTGTAGATCGAGGAATCGGCGCTGGGTTGGAAGGAGTATGAAATGGAAGTCGTGCGCGATCGCAACGACAACTGCATCATCATCTGCTCCATCGAGAACTTCGACCCGATGGGCATCCACACCGGCGACTCCATCACCGTAGCACCCGCGCAGACGCTGACCGACAAGGAATACCAGATCATGCGCGACGCCTCGCTGGCGGTGCTGCGCGAGATCGGCGTCGATACCGGCGGCTCCAACGTGCAGTTCGCCATCAATCCCGACGACGGGCGCATGATCATCATCGAAATGAATCCGCGCGTATCGCGTTCCTCGGCGCTGGCCTCCAAGGCCACCGGCTTCCCGATTGCGAAAGTCGCTGCCAAGCTCGCGGTGGGTTATACGCTGGACGAGTTGAAGAACGACATCACCGGCGGCGCCACGCCGGCCTCATTCGAACCGAGCATCGACTACGTCGTCACCAAGGTGCCGCGTTTCACCTTCGAGAAATTTCCCAAGGCCAATTCGCGCCTGACCACGCAGATGAAGTCCGTGGGCGAAGTGATGGCCATCGGCCGCACCTTCCAGGAATCCTTGCACAAGGCCTTGCGCGGCCTGGAAACCGGCATCGATGGTTTCGACGAGCGCCTCGATCCGGCCGCCGACGATGCGCGCGATGTGTTGCGTCACGAACTGCGCGAGGCGGGCCCGGAACGCATCCTCTATGTCGGCGATGCTTTCCGCATGGGCATGTCGATCGATGAGATCCACGATATCTCGGCCATCGACCCCTGGTTCCTGGTGCAGATCGAGGAGCTCATTGCGCTCGAAGGCGAAGTGCAGGTGCGCGGGCTGGCCGATATGGACGAACCGTTCCTGCGCACGCTCAAGCGCAAGGGCTTCTCCGATCGCCGTCTGGCGCGACTGCTGGGTGTGAAGGAGCGTGAGCTTCGCGATTTGCGCCGGCACCTCAATGTGCGTCCGGTGTACAAGCGCGTCGATACCTGCGCCGCCGAATTCGCCACCGGCACGGCCTATATGTATTCCACCTACGAGGAGGAATGCGAGGCCGATCCCACCACGCGCGACAAGATCATGGTGCTGGGCGGCGGACCCAACCGCATCGGTCAGGGCATCGAGTTCGATTATTGCTGCGTACACGCCGCGCTGGCGATGCGCGAGGATGGCTACGAGACCATCATGGTCAACTGCAATCCGGAGACCGTGTCGACCGATTACGATACGTCGGATCGTTTGTATTTCGAACCGCTCACGCTCGAAGACGTGCTGGAGATCATCGACAAGGAAAAGCCCAAGGGCGTGATCGTGCAGTACGGCGGCCAAACGCCGCTGAAACTCGCGCGCGATCTCGAAGCCAACGGTGCGCCGATCATCGGCACCAGCCCTGACTCCATCGATCTGGCCGAGGACCGCGAACGCTTCCAGCAGATGATCGTCAAGCTGGATCTCAAACAGTCCGTCCTATGTGCTCGGTGGTCGCGCCATGGAGATCGTCTACAACGAGGAAGACTTGCAGCGTTACATGCGCGAGGCGGTGAAGGTCTCCAATGAATCGCCGGTGTTGCTGGACCGCTTCCTCGACGACGCCGTCGAAGTCGACGTCGACGCCATCTGCGACGGCACCGATGTGCTGATCGGCGGCATCATGGAACATATCGAGCAGGCCGGCGTGCATTCCGGCGACTCGGCCTGTTCGCTGCCGCCGTACACACTGAGTGCGGCGATTCAGGATCGGCTACGCGAACAGATCCGCGCGATGGCGAAAGAACTCCAGGTGATCGGGCTGATGAACACCCAGTTCGCCATCAAGGGCGACGACATCTATGTGCTGGAAGTGAATCCGCGCGCCTCGCGTACCGTGCCGTTCGTGTCCAAGGCTACTGGGCAGGCGCTGGCCAAGATCGCCGCGCGCTGCATGGTCGGTACGACGCTGGTTGCACAGAACGCCACCCGCGAGCGCATCCCGCCGTATTTTTCGGTGAAAGAGGCGGTGTTAGCGGCAAGAACTTCATTCGCGTGCGCGAGGCGGATCGTCGCGGCGCGGTCACGCTGGCGCGCGATTTCGTCAGTCGCGGTTTCGAAGTCGTTGCTACGCGAGGCACCGCCGCCGCGATTGCCACCGCGGGCATCCCGGTCGAGGTCGTCAACAAGGTCACCGAGGGCCGACCGCATATCGTGGACATGATCAAGAACGAGCAGATCCGCTATATTGTCAACACGACGGAAGGTAAACAGGCCATCGCCGACTCCTTTACGATCCGGCGCAGCGCCTTGCAGCACAAGGTGAACTACAGCACCACGCTGGCGCACGGCAAGGCGACCTGCATGGCCTTGGACAGCCGCGATAACGTCAAGGTCAATCGCCTGCAGAAACTGCACGAGGAATTGCCCGCATGAGCAAAGTACCACTCACTGTGCGCGGCGCGGAAAAGCTGCGCGCGGAACTGCAACAATTGAAGACGGTCGACCGCCCGCGCATCATCCAGGCGATCGCCGAGGCGCGCGCCCACGGCGATCTGAAGGAAAACGCCGAATATCACGCCGCGCGCGAGCAGCAGAGTTTCGCGGAAGGGCGCATCAAGGAAATCGAAGGCAAGCTCAGTCATGCGCATGTCATCGATGTGACCAAGATGCCGGCCAATGGCAAGGTGATCTTCGGCGCGACGGTCGTGTTGA
>JACRMO010000103.1 GCA_016214925.1 Gammaproteobacteria bacterium | reverse complement strand
GCGCGCGCAATACGACGGACTGCCGGTGAGCGCCGATGTCGCCGCGCCCTATCTGTATCTGTCCGACATCGACATCACCGGCTTCAATGCCGACTGTCATGTGCGTCCGCCACTGCGCATCCAACGCGACCGCGAGGCGCTGCGCGCGGGACTTGCGCGCGGCACCTTGAGCGTGTTGTGTTCCGATCATCAACCGCACGAGGCCGACGCCAAGCTGTCGCCGTTTCCCTCCACCGAGCCGGGCATCTCGGGCTTGGATACGCTGCTCGCGCTGGCACTACGGCTGGTCGATGAAAACCTGCTGACGCTTTCCGATGTCATCGAACGCATCAGCCTCGGCCCGGCGCGCATTCTCGGCCTGGAGGGACAGGGCACCGGCACCTTGAGCATCGGCAAACCCGCCGACCTCATCGTCGTCGACCTGGAACAACCCTGGCGGGTGACACCTGAAACGCTATTGAGCGCCGGCCAGAACACCCCGTTCATGGGCTGGGAACTGAAAGGCCAAGTCACGCATACGCTGGTGGGCGGCAAACTGGTTTACCAACGCGAGACCTGAGCGCATCCTAAGGGGCGCCCCAACAATTCGTCATTCCGGCGAAAGCCGGAATCCAAGGGTTTGATTTCTGGCTTCCCGCACTTGTGCCCTTCAGGGTATTCGCGGGAATGACGATGGGCGAAATTGATCCGGCTCTCTGAATCCATGGGCATCCAGATGCTCAAAAACACCCTCGCCGAATACGGCTGGATCGCCATCGCACTGCACTGGCTGGTGGCAGTGGCGGCCGTCGGTCTGTTCGTGCTCGGCCTGTGGATGACCGGGCTGGAGTATTACGACGCGTGGTATGAACGCGGTCCGGACCTGCACAAGGGCATCGGTGTGTTGTTGTTTATCGCCGTGACGTTCCGCTTAGTGTGGCGCTGGTCGAACCCGGTGCCGCGTCCGGAACCGACGCATACCGCGTGGGAACACCGGCTGGCCGGCATCGCGCACGCATTGCTGTATATACTATTGTTCGCCACGATGCTCGCCGGTTATCTGATCTCCACCGCCGACGGTCGCCCCATCGAGGTCTTCGACCTGTTCGCCGTGCCGGCGACCCTCAGCGGCCTCGACAACCAAGAAGACATCGCCGGCGAAATACATGAACTCTTGGCCTATATGCTGATCGGCCTGACCATCCTGCACACACTGGCCGCGCTCAAGCACCACTTCATCGACCGCGACCGCACGCTCACTCGCATGCTCGGTTGCAGCGATCAATCTACACAACCGTAGGAGCGGCCTGAAGGTGAGGCGCTTGCGCCGAGAGACTGCCCTGGGGCATTGGCCGCGAACCGGAAATCTTCCGAACCGTTCGCGGGCAAGCCCGCTCCTACAAGTGCAATGTTTATTCGTCCATCAACAGACAAGGAGTACAGACCATGCGCAAACGCACCGCTCATGCCATTGCCCTCGCCGCCATTTTGTCCCTGCCGGCACTCGCCCCGGCCGCTGACTATGTCATCGACACCGCGAAAGCCCACGCCTCCATCCAGTTCCGCATCCAGCATCTCGGCTACAGCTGGTTGTACGGACGCTTCAATCAATTCGAAGGAACATTCAGCTACGACGAGAAGAATCCAGCGACCAACAAGGTCGAGGTCAGCATCGATACGGCGAGTGTCGACACCAACTACGCCGAACGCGACAAACACCTGCGCAGCGACGACTTCATGGACGTGGAGAAATTTCCGCAGGCGCGTTTCGTCAGCGCGAAGTTCGAGGACAAGGGCGACGGTAAGGCGGTGTTGACGGGTAACCTGACATTGCACGGCATAACCAAGCCGGTCGTCATCGCCATCGAACGCATCGGCCAGGGCGACGATCCCTGGGGCGGCTATCGCACCGGCTTCTTTGGCACGACCACACTCAAGCTCGCCGACTTCGGCATCACCCGCGACCTCGGGCCCGCGGCGCAAGAAGTGGAATTTATGTTGTCGGTGGAAGGCATCCGTCAGTAATAAAACCAGTCTTGACGAAGACTCATACCTCAGCTGCAGGTGTCGGCCGCAGCGGTGAGGCGGGAATTGCAAAACGTCCACTGGACGTCTTGCCCGCCGAACGGGTTCGCGCAGTGTTGGCGAACACCGGTCCTGCGCAGCAGGCGGCCATCAAGCCTACAGGGGTGAGACAAGCGGTTGCGAAGCACTGCTTCGCGCGCGGCCGAACGCCGCCAATCACAGATGGCGGCCGGCCCGCTTGCAGGTATTCACGGCGTCCTGGCGCCGAGGTGTGAGGCTTCGTCAACGGCTACACGGCAAGTCGCGGTCGCGTGATGGGCATCCTGTCAGCGCGCGCTGAATCTGGTAACGTATGCGCATTCCACGGCCGCCCGGCCAACCGCATTCACTGGACCGATTAGAGCGATGACCCAGCCAGCCGTTTCCAAACCGCACCGCGGCACCATTTTCGTCGAAGACGCGGAGATTCTTTCTCAGCACGCCCATCTCGGCGATCAGCATATCCTGCGCGTGCAGGCGCCGCAGTGCGCCGCGCACGCGCAACCCGGCAGCTTCGCGCACATCACCTGCGGCTCCGAATTGCCGATGCGTCGACCACTGTCGATCATGCGCGTCGATCCAAAATCCGGTTGGGTGGAATTTCTCTACAAGGCCGTCGGTCGGGGCACGCGCCTGTTGGCGCAACGCAAGGCCGGTGAACATGTCAGCGTGATGGGCCCGATCGGCAAACCGTTCCAAGCGCATCGCGAGCGTCCGCGCACATTGCTGATGGGTGGCGGCGTCGGCATCCCACCGATGGTGTTTCTCGCCGAACATCTGAAAGAGGACAAACACTGGCAGCCGCTGGTACTGATGGGTTCGGAAGTGCCGTTCCCGTTCAAGACACAACCCTCGCGCATTCTCGTCCCCGGCATTCCCGACGGCGTGATCGCCGCGATGCCGCTATTGGAAGATTGGAACGTGGCCTCGCGGCTAGCCAGCCTGCAAGCTTATCCCGGTTGCTTCGAGGGCTACATCACCGACCTCGCGCGCGCCTGGCTGAACAGCCTGAGTGAAGCACATCGCAACGAAGTGGAGATCTTCGCCTGCGGCCCGCACCCGATGCTCGCCGCCACCGCGAAACTCGCGCGCGAATTCGCTCTGCCCTGTCAGGTATCGTTGGAGGAATTCATGGCCTGTGCCGTCGGCGGCTGTGCCGGCTGCACCGTGCGTGTGGAAACCGAGCAAGGCCCGGCGATGAAACGCGTGTGCGTGGATGGTCCTGTATTCGATGCGCGCCAGGTGTTTCCGGACTGAACGCAAAACCATGCAGGGCACCCAAGGCACCCTGCGTGGATTTGTACTGCAAGGTACGGAGCGTCGGCCAGGCGCTGCTGCCCGGCCGTAACCCCAGACCCGATCAGGCGACCTTGCGGCGACGCGCGACTGCGGTCAGACCGACCAACCCCGAACCAAACAGCCAAGCCGCCGCCGGAACCGGCACTTCGCCGATATGCGTACCCGTGAAGTAGGCATAGCCGCTGCCACTGGTCAGCTGCAGCCAGAAATGATATTGGTCGTAATGGTCGTAGTCCGGCAGAGAGGTATGGAGCACATTCGTCGTCGTGTCGCAGAACGTACCGGTTCCCCCCGTGATCGAGCAGGTCCCCAGATCGGCCAGAAGCAGCGGCAGTTCGCCCGTATGCGGCGTGGCGAGATGCGCACCCAGCCAGTTGAAGGTCCATTGCGCCGGCGAGACCAATGGTATGGCAGGCGCATACGACTGGTTTAATGTGACGGACCAATCCCCCAGCGGGTGGGTTTCACCATCCAACGAAATATCCGGCGTGAAGCTGTATACCGCCGAGAAAGATGTCGTATCTTCCGTATAACTGCTCAAGGTGATACTGGCGTTGGCCGTACCCGCCATCACGGACATCGCCAACACTGCTGCGTATATGCCCGAGCGCGCGAATGACAGCCGCTTCATGTTACTCATTGTTTTTCTCCTCGATCTACTTGTTGGTATCCGGCGGCGGAATCTCACCTGATCGAAATCCCGCCGCCGCTCTGTCTTGTTAAATGTTTTTAGGTACTCCTCCGCGCCAAAATCGACTTACAAGCCCAAACCCTTGACCAGACCGCCCAAGGAATCCTGCACGGGCTCCAACGGCTGCGGATTAAGCGCCGGCAACGACGGCATGGTCAGACCGCTCGTATTGCAACTGGCCAGCGCGTTGACGCAGGTCACGGTGAGCTCGGAGATGTCGAAATTCGGGCTGAAACCCACGAAAGCAACTTCCCTGATAGGGCTGCCGCCGATTCCGATGTCACCATTGGTAAAATCGAGATTGGTGTCGACAAGCAAAGGCACGGTGCCGCTGGGATTGGTATTTTGCTCGACCGGACCCGGTTGGCCGTCGCCATCCGTGTCCACATCCGTGGTATTCCAAGTCGTCGTTGCGGCCACCACAGGACCCATCGGTAATGTGCGCTTGGATCCATCCGACATCGTAAACACGGTATTGTCGCTGGCGCCACGCATCAAGCCGGTAATGACATCGCCGATCTTCGCATTCATCAATGCCGTGCTCAGATTGCCCATGTCGAACACGATGCTGACCGGAATGCCTTTGACGAACTTGCCGAAGTCGAACAACATATTGCCGACCATGAGCGTATTGGACGGAATCGGGGTGCCATACAGGCTGTCGGCCGGCACAAAGGTGACATCCCGGCCACTGGCCAAGCTGCCAATGAACAGGAACGGCTCGAAGCTTGCGCCCCCGATCATGCCGTTTTCGGTGATGTCGATCACCATATGCCCGCTGATCGGCGTACGGTAGCCCATGAATTTCGGTTCAGTGGCAAACGAAAGATTGCGGAACACAGAGCCATCGTTACCGTTCAGCATGGTCACGTAGGCTTTGAAGTCAAAGCCAACGCTCAGTGCGGTTGCCGCATGCGCAGCGGTCGTCATTCCCAGTGCAGCCGTTATGCATCCGGCCAGAGCGAGATGTTTTGCTTTCATGATTGGATCCCCTCTCCTCGTCTTGGTAGTTATTGGTAATTACCGGACATGACATTGCCCGTTTATAATCTTGTAGAGTACGGAAGACAGAAAGTACAAGGTCGGGATTCAAACAGAGATCCAAATGACCCGACATCACGTTGCTACCGACTGATCCGGCCAACGTCCTGTTGTTGGATCACATACTCTCCCTCTGTTATCGGGAAAGAAATCAGCGGGAGTCTTGCCGTCGTATCAGACTATCGGGTAACGCACTTATCGGTTTTTGTCCTACTCGACACACACATTCCATGGATCGTTCTGGAAATTATCTGGAGTATTGGTGACTTAACTGGAGCGCACAACGGAGGCCGGCTTGGCGGCTACCCTATCGTGGCAGGGGATTTCTATCTGGAAGGTAGCCGTAAAGCGGCAGGTCACCGTGCCGGCGAGGCAAAGCATATCCGGATTCAACGCACCAGACGGGACTCACCCGTTTCGAGACTGAACAGTTCGATGTCGGCACCGCCAAGATTGGCCCCCAGTGCACGCATAACGGGATCAAGCACGGCTTCGTCTAACGCCATCAGCACAGGATCAAACACTGTGGTTTGCAGTGCGTCTTCGATCACGCTCTCGGTGACACCGGGAACTGGCACACCGACCAGGGTCGCGTCCACCGACAGGGAATCCGACAAGGATTGCGTCGCATCGCCCAGGGCCGAAGCCAGCGGGGTTCCCACGGTCTGTGGCGGTGGTAAGTTATCGCCAGACACGTCGAACACCAAGTCTTGCGCCGCGTCGCTGCGCACTACTGTATCCACGGCAATCTCAACACTTGCGACCGGCGCCGACAGCGGCGGCGGACTGCTGATAGCGGCAGTGATCGGCTCGAGTGCCGAGCTGGGATCGTTGATATCGGCGTAATGTCCCAATGCAAGACTCGCAACACCGGGCAAAGCACCGATGGTGATCTGATGAGCGGGCTGGTTCACACTTGCACAGCGGATACTCGCCAGCCAGGCATCGGTGCGCGCCGCCTCCGCGGCGACAGACAGTTGCAGCGTTGCATTAACCAAGCCACCCACAAGCGGAACTGTGATCGGCACATCGATTTGCAGACGCATCTGCCCCGTGCTCGCCGTCGTCTTCCAGTTGCCGTTTTCATCGCGTCCCGGCGGACCGACGGCGATCTGTGGTGCTTCGGTGATCTGCAGCGAGACATCGACCGCTCCGATACCCAACGGCAGCGTGGCCGACACCGGCATGCTGAGGATCTGACCTTCGCGGGCAAGCTGCAACGCGACACTGCCGAGCGCATAGGCATTGACCTCGGAATTCAGCGCGGCATCCGGATTGTCCGCCGTCACGTTCAGCACATCGCCGATTCGGATCGTGCCGAGCGCCGTGGCCGCCGCTTGTATATCGTTGACCGACGCAGCCGCGATTGCATCCCCGTCAGTGTCCGCACTCAGCGCCGTCGCCACGATGGTCAGAAAGTCCGCGGCCGTCACTTGCGTGTCGAGCAATCCCTGCACGCCATCGGCGGCCAGACTGATGCCCGCAAGCTGGGCACCCGTGATGAGTTGTTGCAGCGTGACATCGGCGGCGACCAGGCCTTGGTACGACACCGCATCCAGACTGATCGCGGCGCCCAGCAGACCGCCGAACACACCATTGAGGACCGTCGCATCTTCACTGTCGACGGAGGCGAGAAAGCTGCCGACCCAGAAACCGGCCAGTGGCTCACGTTGAGCAACCGCCACGGCCTGCAGCGTGAGCGTGCCGCCGTACCAGCCACCGGCGACCAGACTGCGCACGACTTGCGCCGTGGCGGTCACCTGCACCGCTGTGGCCGCCACACTGCCGGTCGAAGTGAACTGCCGCACGCCGGCTACAGTGTCGACATCGCCGAGCAGCACCGCATTGGCTTCCGTGCTCAGATTGCCGGCATAGCCATTGCGCGCGGCACTGGCCTGCGCTGCCGCACTCACCGCCGCGATGTCCAGTGATTCCGTGCCGCTGCACAGACCTGCCTGTTGCACGGCATCAATGGCGGCGGGGTCGGCGATCTCCTGCAACCGGCGTTTTTCCAATGCCAAGCGTCCGGTATCCAAGACCAGCACGACAAAACCCAGCCCCATCATCAACACCAGCAGACCGAACAAGCCGATGGCACCACGTTGCGCGCGTAGCGATCGACTGCACTGCCGTATCAGGGGATGCACAAGAATTTGCCAGGCGTTATTGTTCCGGTGCAATACCGGATTCGCGCTCGAAGAACATCGGGAGGGGATGATCGAAACTGCGCAGATAACGGCGATACACATGCGAAGCCGCTTCACCGGACATCGGCCTTACCGGAGCCGCGGACTGGCCGCTGCGTTGCAGTTCAAGCCAGGCACGGGTTGCGCTGCCGGAAACCTCTGGAGCAGCCTGCGTGGAAGACATCGGCATGCCGGTGGTCTCGGCCGCCTGCACCGCACCCGTCAACAGCAACGCCATGATCAAAGTTGCACGCGGCATCGTCAGCTCTCCTTCTTCGGTTCAGTCTTCAATGTCGCACGCAGGTCCACGGCGCGCCGGCGCAACCGTTCCAGTTCGCCTTCCGATAATTTCAGTTGCCGACCCAACTTCCCGGCACCTTGATCGTCGCCCGCATACAACATCAGCAAGACCAGATTCAACGATGCACGCTGTTTGTAATCCCCCAATTCAACCGCCGTCATGAATTCGCGCCGCGCCGCGGGCACGTCATGCGTCAGCAACAGCGCGTAACCCAAATCGTTGCGCACCCGCGGATCGGTCGGCAAATACCGCGCCGCCTCACGCAGTTCGACGACAGCCCGCGGCAGATCCTGTTCAGCCGCCAGCAATCCGAGGCCGTGATGGCCATAACCGGCGATGCAGCTTCCCAACAAACCTTTGTAATAGGTCTCCGCCTCCTGCGCACGGCCGGTATGCCGCAGCAGTTCCGCCTGTAGATAACGCGCCTGAGCGGACGCCTGCACGGTGGGGTCCAGTGCCGCAAGGTGCGCCAGCCCCGCGTAGGCACGGTCCTGATCCAGCATCTGCCGCACCAGGCCCAGCTGGACATCCACGGCGGCATCCAGTTTGGGACACTCGCCGGACACGGCCTGCGTGACCGGCGGTTCATTACGCACCTGTTCGAGGGCACAGCCCGTCAGTGCCATACCGATCAAGATGAGTGCGAATAGCTTGTTCACCGCAATCCTCCCAGCGCTCCGGCAATGGCCACGAAACCCGGTCCGGCCAGGAAAATGAACAACGCCGGAAACAGGAATACCACCATCACCACCGTCATTTTGGCGGACAGTTGCCCAACCCGCTCACGTAAACGGGTACGGTTGCGATCCTCGATCACATCGGCGATACGCGCCAATGACTGCCGCACCGAACCACCGGCCGTCGCGGTATGACCCAGCACGGCAACGGCATCGGTCAGTTCCTGGATATCCAATTCACGCGCCATCTGATCCAGCGCCTCGACGCGATCCATGCCGGCCGCCACGCGCATCAACATCCGCCCGATCTCCACATTCAGATTCGGCAATATCCAACGCGCCTCGTCGCGCAGTGTCTTCAGTGTGCTCTCGAGCGAAAGACCGGCTTCGAACAGGACGCTGACCATACGCACCATCACCGGCACTTCTTCCACGATCTGCTCACGCCTGCGTTCGGCCAGAAACCGCAGCACATAGCGAGGCAACAACAGCCCCGCGCCGAAGCTGAGAAAAATACCCGCCAGACCCTGCGAGGTGACGGCGCCCGAACTCAATACCACGACCGTAGCCAGCAGCGCGGCGGCGAATGGCGCCAGCGCCAACCCCCCTTTGATGAGGATACGCGCCTCGCGCTTGTGCCAGCCGGCCTGTGAAAGTAGAACTCGCAGCTCGCGCCGCCACACCTGCATACGGCCAGTATTAGCATTACCCGCCTGATGCGCCCCAAAACGCCGCAGCAAGCGCAGCAGTGGCATGGCCTGCTCTTTGTCCTGGGTCGGATCGATACGCAGGATGTCCTTTAGACGCTGCTGGGTGATCTCGCGCAAATCCTTGCGGGCGAACAGGCTCCACAACAGCAGGCCAAGACTGAACAACAGCAGCACCGCACCGAGCAACAGCAATTCACGACTCATCAGCGCCACTCCAGCCCGGTGATCATATGCTGCGCACCATGCGCCAGAGCAGCACTGCGCCCGCGCATTGCATGCCCAGCGCAGTCAGTAACACCTTACGACCGCTCGCATCCAGCCACATGAATTCCAGATAACTGGGGTTCATGACCATCATGTAGGCCGCTACGCCGATCGGCAGCAGACCCAGCACCCAGGCACTGAGGCGCGTCTCGCCGGTGAGCGCGCGCAATTCACGCTGCGCCTGATCACGCTGCTGGATCATCGTCACGATGCTCTGCAGGAGTTCGCGTGCGCTGCCGCCAAAACGCTGATTGACGTGTACGGCCAGCGCCAGAAGCTGCAACTCGCGCAGCCGGTGCATCCGCGCCGCCTGCTGCAACTCCTCATTGAGATGGGCGCCCAGTTCCACATTGCCGCGCACCCGTTGCAGGATATCCTGCAACGGAGGACGACACTGATCGGAGGCCATGAGCACGGTATTTTCCATGGTCCGCCCCGTGCTCAGGCCGCGAATGATATGGTCGATGAAACCGGGCAGCTGACCCAGCATTGCAGCGGCGCGCAAGCGGGCGCGCCGATCCAGATAGAGATGCGTACTCAGCAACACGCTGGCCGGTAACAGCAGGCCCTGACCGCCCCACACGGCAAGCCCGACGAACAATGCCGCGACCAGGCCACTCAGCATAAGCAATGTGGTACGTTTGGTGGCCTCCAGACCGGCCCGCAACAACTTCCGTGTCCACCATTCCGCCAACGCATGCCGGTGACCGGACTGCTGTTTGGTCACAACGGCTTCCAGAATCAGGGTCCGAAACCGCTGCTGCACGGCCTGATTGATGTCGATGCGGCGACCGCCGAAAAACAGCACCGCGGCCAACCCCAACAGCAGAGCGGCGGCGGCGAAGAACCAGATAACCGGACCGTTC
>JACRMO010000102.1 GCA_016214925.1 Gammaproteobacteria bacterium | reverse complement strand
GAGCTGTGCATCGAGGCGGATGTGAAGATGTACGCCTGTCAGATGACCGTCGACGTGTTCGGCTTCAGCCACGACGAATTTATCGGCGGCATCGACTATGTTGGAGCTACCTACTTCCTGCCGATCGGCAAGGATGCGGACGTCTGCTTGTTTATTTGATCATTGGTTCCGCGTGCTAGGACAAAGTCCTGCGCGCGCTGACTGCAAGGGGAGAGATTCCGCTCTCTCCCCTTGCAACCCCTCATCGGCAGTAATCTGCCCGCGCTCCGACTTTGCGATCCCTCAACGGTAAAATGTCGCGGCCTTGCCGCGGGTGCGATGCGCGTGCGGCTGTGGGAGAATACGCGGCCTTGCAACAGCGAGCGGCACCCGTCCCTCCACGCCCCAATGTCCAAAGCCAGACCTCAGACCGCCCCTGACGCGGATCGATCACTGCATCTCCCCGAACCCGGTGCGCAGGCACGCTGGGGCGGACTGCATGGCGATAGCTTGGTCTTGGCACTGGCTACGGCGTCGGCGGCCGCGCGCCCGCTGGTCATCGTCACGCCGGACACGCAGAGCGCCGAACGCCTGCAACAGAATCTGGATTTCTTCACCGGCGACACCGACAAGCTCCGGTTGACCTTCCCCGACTGGGAAACCCTGCCCTACGATGCCTTCTCGCCGCACCAGGACATCGTCTCGCAGCGCGTCGCCTGTCTGTACCGACTGCCCGTGCTGCATCAAGGCACGTTGATCCTGCCCATCGCCACGCTGTTGCAGCGTGTCGCGCCGCGCGACTACCTCACGCAGAGCAGTCTGCTGCTGGACGTCGGCGAACGCCTGGACATGGACAAGCTGCGCGGCCAGCTCGATCAGGCCGGTTACCGCTATGTCTCGCAGGTCATGGAACGCGGTGAATTCACCATCCGCGGTTCGCTGCTGGATCTGTATCCGATGGGCGCCGAGTTGCCCTACCGCATCGATCTGCTCGACGACGAAGTCGAAAGCATCCGCACCTTCGATCCCGAGACGCAACGTTCCATCGCCAAGGTCGACAGCATCCGCCTGCTGCCGGCGCGCGAGTTCCCGCTCAACGAATCGGCCATCACCCGCTTCCGCCAGACTTACCGCGCGCGTTTCGAAGGCGATCCGCAACGCAGTGTGATCTACCGCGACGTCAGCCAGGGCCTCGCGCCCAGCGGCATCGAATACTATCTGCCGCTGTTCTTCCAGACGACGGCGACGTTGTTCGATTACCTGCCCGCCGACGCCGTGATCGCCACCCTGCCCGGCTGCGACAGCGCCGTGGACAACTTCTGGGCGCAGCTCGAAGACCGCTACGAGCAACGCCGCCATGACATCGAACGCCCACTGCTGCGTCCGGACGAGTTGTATCTCACCCGTGAAGAACTGCGCACGCTGAGTGAACGTTGTGCGCGTCTCGAACTCGACCGCTTCGAACTGGAACACCCGACGGCCGCTGATCGCAACTTCGTCACCAGCGCGCTGCCCGATGTCAGCTTCAAACCGCGCAGCCCGGAACCTGCCGCGCAACTCAAGCAGTTCATTGCCGCATTCAACGGCCGGATTCTGCTGGTCGCTGAGTCCGCCGGGCGCCGCGAAAGCCTGCGCGATCTGCTGCGCGATCAGGGCATCCATCCAACCACATGCGAAACTTGGTCCGAGTTCGTCGACGCGGACATGCCGCTGGCGCTCGGTATCGCGCCACTGGAACAAGGCCTGTTGCTGCGCGATCGCAACCTCGCCGTCATCACCGAAACTCAGTTGCTGGGCCAGCGCACGCATCAACGCGCCCGGCGCAAGGCGGTGCGCGATCCGGAAACCCTGATCCGCGATCTCACCGACCTCGCGCCCGGCGCGCCGGTGGTACACGAAGATCACGGCGTCGGTCGCTATCTCGGCTTGCAAAAACTACGCGTCGGCGACATGGAAACGGAATTCCTCACGCTCGAATACGCCGGCGGCGACAAGCTGTATGTCCCGGTCGCGTCCTTGCACCTGATCGGCCGTTACACCGGTACCGCGCCGGAACAGGCGCCGCTGCACAGACTCGGCACCGACCAGTGGCAGAAGGCGCGCCGCAAGGCCGCCGAGCGCGTGCGTGATGTCGCCGCCGAGTTGTTGGAGATTCAGGCGCGACGCCAAGCGCGCGGCGGCCATGCCTTCGACATCCACACCGAGGAATACCGGCAGTTCGCCAGCACTTTTCCGTTCGAGGAGACGCCCGATCAACAGACGGCCATCGATGCCGTGCTGGAAGATCTCGCCGCACCGCGACCGATGGACCGCGTGGTCTGCGGCGATGTCGGCTTCGGCAAAACCGAAGTCGCGATGCGCGCCGCGTTCGTCGCCGCGCAGGCCGGACATCAAGTCGCCGTGCTGGTGCCGACGACATTGCTCGCGCAACAGCATTTCCAGAACTTCCGCGACCGCATGGCCGACTGGCCCTTGCATATCGAAGCGCTGTCACGTTTCCGCTCGGCCAAGCAGCAGCAGGAGATTCTCGCCGCGCTGGCCGACGGCAAGGTGGATATCGTCATCGGTACGCACAAACTGCTACAGGACGATGTCCGTTTCAAGAATCTCGGCCTGGCGATCATCGACGAGGAGCATCGCTTCGGCGTGCGCCACAAGGAACGCATGAAGGCGTTGCGCGCCGAGGTCGATCTGCTCACGCTCACCGCCACGCCGATCCCGCGCACGCTCAATATGTCGCTGTCGGGCCTGCGCGATCTGTCGGTGATCGCCACGCCGCCGGTGCAGCGCATGGCCATCAAGACCTTCGTCTGCGAATGGGACAAGCAGACCTTGCGCGAGGCCTGCCTGCGCGAGATCAAACGCGGTGGTCAGGTGTATTTCCTGCACAACGAAGTCGAGAGCATCGAGCGCATCGCCCGCGAACTCGGCGAACTGGTGCCCGAGGCCAGCGTGATGATCGGCCACGGCCAGATGCGCGAACGCGATCTCGAACAGGTGATGCTGGATTTCTATCACCGCCGCTGTAATCTGCTGGTGTGTACCACCATCATCGAAAGCGGCATCGACGTGCCCACCGCCAACACCATCATCATCAACCGTGCCGACAAACTCGGTCTGGCGCAATTGCACCAGTTGCGCGGGCGCGTCGGCCGTTCGCATCACCGCGCCTACGCCTATCTGGTCACGCCCTCGCGCGGCGCGATGACCGCCGATGCCGTCAAACGCCTGGAGGCCATCGCCTCGTTGGAAGACCTCGGCGCGGGATTCACCCTGGCCACGCATGACCTGGAAATCCGTGGTGCCGGCGAATTGCTCGGCGAGGAGCAGAGCGGCCAAATCCAGGAGGTCGGTTTCTCGCTCTATACCGAACTGTTGGAACGCGCCGTGAAGGCCTTGAAACAAGGCAAGCAACCGCAACTCGACCGCCCGCTGGACCACGGTGCCGAGATCGACCTGCACATCCCCACGCTGATCCCGGACGATTATCTGCCCGATGTGCATGCGCGTCTGATTCTGTATAAACGCATCGCCAGCGCCGCCGACACCGAGGCCTTGCGCGAGTTGCAGGTCGAGATGATCGACCGCTTTGGCCTGCTGCCACAGCCGGTCAAAGACCTGTTCGCCGTCACCGAACTCAAACTGCTGGCGCTGCCGCTCGGCATCAAGAAGATCGACGCCGGCGAAACGGCCGGCCGCATTCTGTTCCATCCAGAACCAACTGTGGATGCGGCGCGCGTGATCCGCTTGATCCAGACCCAACCGAGGCGCTACAAACTCGAAGGCGCCGACAAGCTGCGTTTCTTCGCCGACATGGGCGATGCTGTTGCGCGACTCGAAGCGGTGGGCGGCGTGTTACAAGAATTGACAGGAAAGGGCTAAGACCATGCGCGATACAATCCATCCCCTGCTCCGCCGATTCAGTATACTGCTGCTGTTGGCATGCGTAACCGTCAGCGGTACCGCCACAGCAACAGATTACACCGTCGAACTGGTGGTATACGCCAACCTGCAACGCGACAGCGGCGCCGAACAATGGCCGGTCCCACGCACATTGCCCGACACCGAACACGCATTAACCCTCGGCACCAACGGCACGCGCCCGCTCGAAGGCCCGCGCAAGCTCCAAGCCATCGCCGACACCTTGCGCCGCTCCGGTAACTATCGCGTATTACTGCATGCGTATTGGCAACAACCCGGCTGGGCACCGAGACAACGGCAACCAATCCAGGTGCAGATACCGTCGGGCAGCGCCTT
>JACRMO010000025.1 GCA_016214925.1 Gammaproteobacteria bacterium | reverse complement strand
GATGAGGGGTTGCGAGGGGAGAGAAAGGATTCTCTCCCCTCGCAGTCAGCCCGCGCAGGACTTGTCCGAGCGGGCGGGATCAAAAATTCAAAGCTCGAGCTGGTTGCCCTTGTTGAGCGCCAGCTCGATCTTTTCCTGGAGGGTGCGGATGCGCGCGCCGATCGACTGTTGGATATCCTGCTTGTGGCCGCGCTGTCCGAGCAGTTCGTGGGCCATATTGAGTGCGGCCATTACGGCGATGCGATCAATGCCGACGATCTTGCCGGTGTCGCGGATCTCGCGCATCTTGCCGTTGAGGAATTCGGCGGAGGCCAGCAGCTCGTCGCGTTCGTCCTCGGGGCAGGTGACCAGAAATTCCTTGTCGAGAATGCGGACGGAAACGGGTTTGGGCGCGGCCGCCTTGCTCATGCGTTCTGCTCCATGGCCTTGAGGCGGCCGATCATCGCCTCGACGCGGGAACGCGCCAGCTCATTGCGTTCGATGAGTTGCGCACGCTCGGCGGTCATGTGTTCCTGCTGCGTGCGCAGCGAGCGGTTCTCTTCCTTCAAGCGCTCCACCGTGCGTACCAGTTCCTCGACACGGAATTCGAGACGCTTAAGATCCTGATCTATCGCTTGTTGTGCGCTGACTTTGCTCATGCGGCCACTATAGAGCGCCGGGGCGTTGGCGGTCAATGTTCTCCCGCGTCGTGGTCAAGGGCTGTGGCATAATCGTGCCCGGTACGGTGCGGCCCTTATTTATTAATGGAGTGGGGGGCGGCGACCGGAATACGCTATTTGAGGTTTGGGACCAGCACATATGCAGCAGCACAGCCATCCGGATTATCTTGAACTTGAGCAGGTGCTTGGACGTGCGGAGGCGGTGGCCGGCGCGGCCGAGGTGCATGGTCTGCTGTGCGGGTTGCTGTGCGCCGCCGGGAGATTGGTGGAAAAGACGTGGCTGGTCCAGGTCTTCGCCGATGCGGATAACCGGAGTGTGGCCTTCCAGCAGGGCCGCGCCGCGGTTCAGAGGCTGGCGGCATGGACGGTGGAGGCGTTGAACGACCCCGTGTTGGGCATGGACTTGTTGCTGCCGGACGACGACCAGCCGCTCGCCGAGCGTACCGCTGCCTTGGGCGAGTGGTGTCAGGGTTATTTGCTCGGACTTGCGGCCGGCGGTGTCGACCAGGACGCATTGCTGACGGAAGATATCGCAGAACTGATCCACGATTTTACCGAGATTTCGCAGGCCGGTTTCGATGTCGATGCCGCCAATGACGACGACGAGGCGGCCTTCTGCGACGTCGTCGAATATGTGCGCGTGGGCGTGTTGCTCATTTATGACGAACTCCAGCCCTTGCAGGCCGCGCCGCGATTGCAGTGAACCCGCAGTCACGACCGGTGGCAAATCTTTCCGCGCGGGTTATGCTTGCCGGCATGTCGAGCGCCCTGCCTGGAGCCCCATGAAGACCACCGAATTCGCCCGCCGCCGCAAACAACTCATGCGCATGATGGGGCATGACTCCATCGCCATCCTGCCCACCGCGCTGGAGAAGATCCGTAACCGCGACGCCGAATACCCGTTCCGCCCCGACAGTGATTTCTATTACCTGACCGGCTTCCCCGAAGCCGAGGCGGTGTTGGTGCTGGTGCCCGGACGCAAGCACGGCGAGACCATTCTGTTCGTGCGCGATCGCGATCCTGAACGCGAGACCTGGACCGGACGGCGCGCCGGGCCCGAAGGTGCGTGTGAACGCTTCGGCGCCGACGATGCCTTTCCCATCGGCGATATCGACGACATCCTGCCCGGTCTGCTCGAAGGCCGCGAGCGCGTGTTCTATACCATGGGCGTGCATCCGGATTTCGACACCCATGTGATCGGCTGGGTAAACCGCATTCGCGAACACTCCCGTTCCGGTCAGCGCACACCGGGCGAATTCGTCTCGCTGGAACATCTGCTGCACGATATGCGTTTGTACAAGAGCGCGGCCGAGATCAAGACCATGAAACAGGCCGCCAAGGTTGCCGCCGCCGCGCATTGTCGCGCCATGCAAGTGTGCAAGCCGGGCATGTGGGAATACCAAGTCGAGGCCGAATTCAGTCACGAGTTCCGCCGCCATGGCTGCCACCATGCCTACAACCCTATCGTCGGCGGTGGCGCCAATGGCTGCATCCTGCACTACAACGAAAACAACATGCCGTTGAACGACGGTGACCTGCTGCTGATCGACGCCGGCGCCGAGTACGACTGTTATGCGTCCGACATCACCCGCACCTTTCCGGTCAACGGCCGCTTCAGCAAGCCGCAACGCGCACTCTATGAACTGGTGCTGGCGGCGCAGGCGGCGGCCATCGCCAAGGTCAAACCCGGCAATCACTGGAACGATCCGCACGATGCCGCCGTGAAGGTGCTCACCGCCGGTCTGATGAAGCTCGGTATCCTCAAGGGCCGCGTCAGCAAGCTCATCAAGGATGCCGCCTACAAGCGTGTCTATATGCATCGCACCGGCCACTGGTTGGGCATGGACGTGCACGATGTCGGCGACTACAAGGTCGGCGACGCCTGGCGCATCCTCGAACCCGGCATGGTGCTGACCGTCGAACCGGGTCTGTATATCCCCGCCGGCAGCAAGGGCGTGGCGCGCAAGTGGTGGAACATCGGCATTCGCATCGAGGACGATGTGGTGGTGACCAAGACCGGCTGCGAAGTCATTTCCGGGGGTGTGCCCAAGACGGTCGAAGAGATCGAGGCGTTGATGGCGCGCGAGGGGTGAGGGAACTCCCGGCATGTAGCCTGGAGCGATGTTGGACAGCCGCAGGCTGGCCCGCAGGGCGGAGTCGATGGACGGACTTCGCAAACCCAGGTTGCACATTGTTCAACCCAGGCTACGGTTTTTTTTGGATACGCAGATGACCGGCAACAGCTATG
>JACRMO010000014.1:4717-6178 GCA_016214925.1 Gammaproteobacteria bacterium | reverse complement strand
GTTAAGGTAACACTGATCCCCTCACCCTAACCCTCTCCCTTAGGGCGAGGGGATCGGTTCAATGCAGCAGCGTGAACATCAGCGAGCGATAACGATTCACCAACGCGCCGCTGTTGCCCAGCAGTTCGAATAGCGCCAATAGACCCTTGCGCCCGGCGTCGTCGCGATAGCGTCGGTCGCGGCGCAGGATTTCCAGATACTGTTCCAACGCGCCTTCGGTATCGCCCGCCAACGCCAGATGCGCGGCGAGCACGTCGCGCGCCTCCAGATCGT
This sequence comes from Gammaproteobacteria bacterium, assembly GCA_016214925.1. Classification (GTDB taxonomy): domain Bacteria; phylum Pseudomonadota; class Gammaproteobacteria; order Thiohalobacterales; family Thiohalobacteraceae; genus JAHJQQ01. The sequence goes on along the minus strand of JACRMO010000014.1, from coordinate 5,905 downwards.
CGGCATTCTGCGCAATACGCTGTTCCAACGTCGCGCGCTCGGGCGCGTTGTCAGCGACCCGCTTGGTGAACTCCAACAGCGCGGCATAGCGGCGCAGCTCGGCGCTGTCGCGGATGTCGCGCGGCATCGCCTCCAGCGCTTGTTCCGCCTCTGCGATCAAACCCGCTTGCACGGCCGTGCGTACATAATCGAGTTGCGCGCGCGGATTGTTTGGATCTTGCGTTGCCGCCGCACGCAGCAGGGTCAGCGCGGTGTCGACGTCACCGCTCGCCGCGAGTTGCGTGGCCTGTTCGCGCACGCTGTCCGATTCGCGCGCGACATGCTTGTCCAGCAGCGTGCGCAAGGTGGATTCGGTCTGCGCGCCGAGAATCTCCTCGACCACGTGACCGTCGCGGAACAGCTTCATGGTCGGGATGCTGCGGCTGTTGTGCAGATTCGCCAGACCGCGTTCAGCGTCGGTATCGATCTTGGCGAGCAGAAATTTCCCCTGATACTCCGCGGCCAGTTTCAACAGCACCGGCAACTGCATCTTGCACGGCCCGCACCAGTCGGCCCAGAAATCCACCAGCACGGGGACATGCCGGGAGTTTCCAATGACCAACTGTTCATAGCTGGCCTGGGTGACTTCGAATACGTTGGGCGATGCAGTCATGTCGACTCCAGTCCTGGTAGGGCGCCTATTTTACGGTACACTCCTGCCACTGCAACCCTACAGGAATAGGACAATGCGCAAGGAAACCTGGCTGCGGCAAGAGATGATTCACTGGCAGGCGGAGGGGCTGCTCGGCGAACAGCAGGCCCAGCAGATCCTGGCGCGCTATGCCAGTCGCGGCAGCCATCTCGCGCGGACTGTGTTCTCGGTGATCGGTGCGGTGGTGTTCGGGCTTGGCGTTATCTTGTTCTTCGCCTGGAACTGGTCGTCGATGTCGCACCTCAGCAAGCTCGGCGTGATCTTCGCAGCGCTGCTCACCGCGCATAGCGCCGGTGCGTACTATCGCCAGCGTGGTCAAGTTTCACTGGGCGAGGGTCTGTCGGCACTGGGCACCTTGCTGTTCGGCGGCGGTATCTTTCTGGTATCGCAGATCTATCACATCGATGAACATTACCCGAATGCGTTCCTACTCTGGGGCAGCGGCGCGCTGTTGCTGGCGTGGGCGCTGCCTTCGGTGGTGCAGGGCGTGCTCGCCT
>JACRMO010000014.1:0-4705 GCA_016214925.1 Gammaproteobacteria bacterium | reverse complement strand
TTATGGCTGACATTTGAGTTTCTCCAGTTCCATACTGCATTCGATATCGCCGCGCCGCTGCTCGCGATGGCCTTGTTGCCGCTGGCCTGGCAACAACGCTCGCGCCTGTTGTTCCGGATGGCGCTGCTGACCGTGGTGTATGCGCTGCTGGTTGCGCTGCTGGATCGCCCCGATCGCCGCGTGTTCATCGATTGCATGCTGATCGCGTTTACGCTGGTGGCGATCAGCCCGGCCATCCGGCGCAGCGTCTTCCCAATCGTCGCGGATATTCCGCGCGATATCGGCTATGCCGGTTATCTGGTGGTGTTGGTGATGTTGGCCTTCCGCGAGGGTGCCCGTCTGCTGCACTGGGTGTCGGCACAGGGCTCCAATCACGACGCTATCCATAACGTCTACTTTTATGCCTTGGCAGGCATGGCGCTGTTGGCGGCGTTCGCTGCGCTCCGCACGGTCGCGCAGGCGCGCCCCGTGGCGCGGGTGAATTTCGCGATCCTGCTGCTTACAACCCTCTTCGCGGTACTGGCCAGTGAAGGTGTGTGGGTGACCAGCTATGCGTTATGGGTGTGGGCCAACGTAGCGGCACTGACGCATGCGGTGTTGTGGATCATCGACGGCGCGCACAATCAGCAGAGCCGCAAGGTCACGTTGGCCTGCCTGCTGTTCGCGGCCATTGCCATCCCGCGCTTTCTGGATCTGTTCGACAGCCTGCTGATGCGCTCGCTGTTGTTCCTGGCGCTCGGCGCCGGCCTGTTCCTGGTCGGTAATTTCTATCAGCGCCACAAACCCTCGGTGGCAAGCGCCACGGAGGTGTCGGCATGAGAAAGCTGCTAATCATGCTTGCGATCGTGGCCCAGGTCACTGCGCTGGGTTGGATCGTATTCGAGCGCGAGACCGTATTGCGCAGCGGCACCGTGGTGTACCTGCGCACGGCACCGGTGGACCCGCGCGATGCGTTTCGCGGCGATTACGTGCAGCTGTCCTATGACATCAACCGTGTCCCGCTCACGCTGGCCGATGCCGAACTGCGTGCGCAACCGGCCCGCGAAGGTGTCCGTGTCTACGCCAGCCTGGCTGTGGATGCGCGCGGTGTCGCCGAGGTCAGTGCATTGCATGCGCAGCCGCCGGCCGATGGCCTGTACCTGCGCGGCTATACAACCAACGATTGGCAACTGCGCGGCAGCGCCCAGGACATCGCCGTGAAATTCGGCATCGAGAAATTGTTCGTCGAACAAGGCGCCGGTCTGGCGATCGAACAGCGGCGCGGCACTCGCGACGGCTGGCAGTCGCCCATGGAAGTGGCGGTTGCCGTCGGCGACAATGGCATCGGCGTGATCCGCGAGCATCGTTGGGCGCAATTCGACACGCGCCTGGAGCTGCTCAATCCGCCGCCGCGAAACACCGACCGGAATACTTTGTTAAGTCCGCGTCTGCGCTTCTCGTTGCGCAATGCGTCTGCTGCGCCGCTGGCGTTGGTCAACCCCGGCGATGATTGCGGCTATGCCCTGATGCCCGTCGATGGCCAGCCGTTCGCGATGCTCAACGATGAATGCGCCAAGGTGGTGGCCGGCGACGCTGCCATGGTGGTGCTGGCCCCGGGCGAGGTCTATGCCCGAGAGATCGATCTGGCTCAGCCGCGCTGGCATATCACGATGGCAGACGGCAATATGGGCACCTTTCGTGGTGAGATCGGGCAGTACCGAGGTTGGCAACGCTTCCGCTTGATCTACCGATCACCCGCGAATGCCGCGGTATTGTCCACGCCGATAGCACCCGTGTGGAGGGGCAGTCTCGGCAGCGCCGCTTTCAGCAACCGCGGTCGGGTGGATTGATACTGTGCGTTATGCTCAACGCCACCGCCTCGGCGACTTTGATGCCGTCTACCGCCGACGACAGAATGCCGCCCGCGTAGCCCGCGCCTTCGCCGGTCGGATACAGGCCGTGCGTGTTCAGACTCTGGTACGTGTCATTACGCGTGATGCGGATCGGTGACGAAGTGCGCGTCTCGACGCCAGTCAGCACTGCATCGTGCATGGCAAAACCTTTGATCTTTTTGTCGAACGCGGGCAGCGCTTCGCGGATGGCCGCGATGGCGTAATCGGGCAACGCGCTGCCGAGATCGCACAAGTGTACGCCGGGTGTGTAGGACGGTATGACCGAACCCAATTCAGCAGAAGGGCGACCCGCAAGAAAGTCGCCGACCAGTTGCCCCGGCGCTTGATAATTGCCGCCACCCAGATCGAACGCGCGTTCCTCCCAATGCCGCTGAAAGGCGATGCCTGCGAGTGGTCCGCCCGGATAATCTGTTGGGGAATAATCCTCCGGCGTGATGCCGACCACGATGCCGCTGTTGGCGTTGCGCTCGCTACGCGAATACTGGCTCATGCCATTGGTCACGAGGCGGCCCGGTTCCGACGCGGCCGCCACCACCGTGCCGCCGGGGCACATGCAGAAGCTGTACACCGAACGGCCGTTTTTGCAGTGATGTACCAGTTTGTAATCGGCCGCGCCGAGCAGCGAATTGCCGGCGTTCCTGCCAAAGCGACAACGGTCGATGAGCGACTGCGGATGTTCGATGCGAAAGCCGATGGAGAACGGCTTGGGCTCGATATACACACCGCGCGCATGCAGCTTCTCGAAGGTGTCGCGCGCGCTGTGGCCGATGGCCAGGACAACGTGATCGGTGGCGATGCGCTCGCCGCTGGCGAGCACCACGCCGCGTATCTGTGCCCCATCGATTCCGGGGTCGATGTCGAAATCATCCACCCGCGATTCGAAGCGAATCTCCCCGCCGAGCGCCTCGATGGTCGCGCGCATGTTTTCCACCATGCTCACCAGCCGGAAGGTGCCGATGTGCGGCTTGCTCACATACAAAATTTCCGGTGGCGCCCCGGCCTTCACGAATTCCGTGAGCACCTTGCGACCGTGATGTTTGGGGTCCTTGATCTGGCTGTGCAACTTGCCGTCGGAAAACGTGCCCGCGCCGCCCTCGCCGAACTGCGCGTTGGATTCCGGATTGAGCACGCCTTGCCGCCACAGCGCGAAGGTGTCCTTGGTGCGCTCGCGCACCGCCTTGCCGCGTTCGAGGATAATCGGGCGAAAGCCAGACTGCGCCAGGATCAACGCGGCGAACAAACCCGCCGGCCCCATGCCGATCACCACCGGTCGAGTGGCTAGGTGCGCGGGCGCCTGCGCGACGAACCGGTACTCGGTGTCCGGCGTGAGACCGCAGTGCGGGTCGTGTGCCAGTCGCGCGAGCACGGCCGGTTCATCGCTGATCTCGACATCCACCGTATACACGGCCACGATCGCATCCGGCTTACGGGCATCGTGGCCGCTGCGGGCGATCTCATAACGGAGCAAGTTCTCCGTCGGAATCCCCAGCCGCTCGAGGATCGCGACCCGGAGCGCGCCGTCGGTGTGGTCGAGGGGGAGGCGGATTTCGGTTAGGCGGAGCATGCGTGGGTCCGGATTTGTTGTGTGATCGATTCCGTGTGGGGCTCACGCGGGGTGTCGGGACATTTTAGCGCAAGTTGGGGTGGTTTCTGGTGGGAGCGTTCATCATGACGCAAAAGCGTATACAGCTCAGGTCGGAAAGGGCGCTATTCCGGATATTATGTAGGCATAGAGAGGTCGAACTAAATCTATGGATGATTACTGGATGTACTTGGTCATTCGAAACGTTAGGGCTCACGGGTGAAGCGAAATACCACTGCACTTTCGACTTCTCCAGATAGCCCAACTTCTTTGCGAAGGTCACGGCGGAGCAGTCGAAGAACTTCATCTATTTGCGCACCAGGGCCGGTCGCGTGCTGGCGAAGGTAACCGACCGTTGCTGCAACTTGCTCAGGAGTGCCAAGCAGTTGAATGTCTGCGACGGCCGACTCAAACTCCAGCATCTGTGCTTCCGTCTTTGCTTCTCGATTAGCCGCAGACTCAAGACGACGATATGCCTCCAGTAAGAACTGGACGCGTAAGTCGCGACGCTTGCTCTGACGATCACGATAGACGTTGAATTGATGGGCCGCGAACCAACCGGCCACAGCCACAACAGCCGGGACGGCGTATTTCAGTGTTTCCGAGTCGAGCATGGTGAGTCCCGGCGTAAAAAGTAAGAGACAATAGGTTTCAGAGAATAATTCTCTCTTCTTCTGCCCGCTAGCTTCGCCTTGGCGCCCTCATAATGCAAGCTGGCCAGGAGCATCTGCAATACCTATTCCTTTAGCCCAAATCTCGCCGGCGCGGCGGTGAGCGTCTTCATCTGCCGAATGGCGATGTCGTTGAGCTGTTTGAGCCGGTCGCCTTGGGGCAGGTCCATGTGGATGAACTCGGCGTTCAGGCTTTCGATGTTGGCGAGCACCAGCAGTTGTTCGAGGGTGGCGTGCTCGCGCATGTTGCCTTCCAGCGTGGGGTTGGCGTCGCGCCACTGTTTGGCGGTCAGGCCGAAGAGGGCGACGTTCAGTACGTCGGCCTCGTTGGCATAGGTGACGGCGGCCTGCGCGGGCGTTACTGCGGCCGGGATCAGGTGCGTCTTGATGGCATCGGTGTGGATGCGGTAGTTGAGTTTGGACAGAGTGCGATTCAGATCCCAGGCGAGCGACAGGCGGCGGTTCTCGTCTTCCTTGAGGCGTTGGAATTCCTTGATGAGGTAGAGCTTGAACTCAGGGCTGATCCACATGCCGAATTCAAAGGCGATGTCCTTGTGGGC
>JACRMO010000013.1:3560-5123 GCA_016214925.1 Gammaproteobacteria bacterium | reverse complement strand
CTGTGACACCGTAGGTTGGGGTGAGCGGAGCGAACCCCAACAGGGCGGAAGCTGTTGGGGTTCGGCGACAACCGCCTCACCCCAACCTACGGCGCTTACCCTTAATCCAAGGTAGACAGGCATGACCAGATCCCATGAGTTGTTTCAACAAGCCCAAGAGCACATCCCCGGCGGCGTGAATTCGCCGGTGCGCGCCTTCAAGGGCGTCGGCGGCGAACCGCTGTTCTTCGCGCGCGGTCAAGGCGCTTATATCTATGATGCCGACGGCAAGCGCTATGTGGACTATGTCGGTTCCTGGGGCCCGATGATTCTCGGTCATGCCGATCCCGACGTGATCCGCGCCGTGCAGGAAACCGCCGCCAACGGCCTGGGCTTCGGCGCGCCGACCGAGATCGAGACGCGCATGGCCGATCTGCTGTGCAAACTGGTGCCGTCGATGGACATGGTGCGCATGGTCAGCTCCGGCACCGAGGCGACCATGAGCGCAATCCGGCTCGCACGCGGCTTTACCGGCCGCGACAAGATCGTCAAGTTCGAGGGCTGTTATCACGGCCATTCCGATTCGCTGCTGGTCAAAGCCGGTTCCGGCGCGCTGACCTTGGGCGTGCCCACCTCGCCGGGCGTACCGGTGGCGCTTGCCGAACACACGCTGACACTCGAATACAACAACCTCGATCAGGTGCGCGAGGTGTTCGCGCATGTCGGCGGCCAGATCGCTGCAATCATCGTCGAGCCGGTCGCCGGCAACATGAACTGCGTGCCACCCCAGCCCGGTTTCCTGGAAGGCCTGCGCGCGGTGTGCAGCGAGTACGGCGCAGTGTTGATCTTCGACGAAGTGATGACGGGTTTTCGCGTCGCGCTCGGTGGCGCCCAGGCGTATTACAGCGTCACGCCCGATCTCACCACGCTCGGCAAAGTCGTCGGCGGCGGCCTGCCGGTCGGCGCTTTCGGCGGCAAGCGCGAAATCATGGAACAGATCGCGCCACTCGGCCCGGTGTACCAAGCCGGCACGCTGTCGGGCAACCCGGTGGCAATGGCCGCGGGGCTGGCCACGCTGAGCAAGATTCAAGCGCCGGGATTTTTCGATCGGTTGAGCGCGACCGCAGTACAACTCACCGATGGCCTCATGGAACGCGCGCGCACGGCCGGCATCCCACTCACCTGCAACCGCGTCGGTGGCATGTTCGGGCTGTTCTTCACCGAGGCCAAAGAAGTGCACAACTTCTACGAAGTCGGTCAGTGTAACCTGGATCGCTTCCGCCTGTTCTTCCATGAGATGCTGAATAACGGCGTGTATCTCGCGCCGTCGGCGTACGAGGCAGGCTTCGTCTCGGCAGCGCACGATCAAGCGGCATTGGATGCGACCTTTGCGGCGGCGGAGAAAAGTTTCGCGGCGCTGTAACCACTTTCGCGGATTGATGCTGCCTGCAGGAGCGGCCTTGGCCGCGAACATCGCGATAGTTCGCGGCCAAGGCCGCTCCTACATGACACCTGCCAATCATCTCTGCGGGGAAATCTCTTCTTCCCAGCACTCCCGATTCACAGCGTATAATCGCCGGCCAT
>JACRMO010000013.1:0-3520 GCA_016214925.1 Gammaproteobacteria bacterium | reverse complement strand
GCCGGCCATGTTCGCCGACATCTTTCAGACCCTGCTCAACTGGATACAGCAGCACCCGCACTGGTCCTATCTGGGCGTGTTCCTGATCTCGGCCGGCGAATCGTTGGCCTTGGTCGGGCTCGTGATACCGGGCGTGGCGATCATGTTCGGCATCGGCGCGTTGGTCGCGGCCGGCGCCTTGGAGCTTGGACCGACCCTGCTGTGGGCAGCGGCCGGCGCGGTACTCGGCGACGGCGTGAGTTTCTGGATCGGCCGGCATTTCCATCAGCATCTGCGCGTGATGTGGCCATTCAGCCGTTATCCCACCCTGCTCAACCGCGGCGTGGATTTCTTCTACAAGCACGGCGGCAAGAGCGTGGTGCTGGCGCGTTTCCTCGGGCCGGTGCGGCCGATCCTGCCGACGGTGGCCGGCATGCTGGATATGCCGCCGCGGCGCTTCTTCGTGGTCAACGTCATCTCCGCATTGCTATGGGCGCCGGCGTATACCTTGCCGGGCGTGGTGTTCGGCGCCTCGCTGGGCTTGGCCGCGGAAGTCGCCGGACGTTTGGCCGTGCTGGTGCTGGTGCTGCTGGTGGTGGTCTGGTTCGGCATCTGGCTGGTACAACACAGCGCGCGCTTCCTGCAACCGCGCGCCGGTTATTTACTGGCGCGCATCCTCGACAGCAGCCGTAATCATCCGTTGCTGCAACCGCTGCGTAATCATCCGTTGCTGCAACCGCTGGCCGCCGCCGTGCTCAATCCGACGCACCCCGAGGCGCGCGGGCTCGCGATCATAGTCGCTGTGTACGCACCGCTCAGTCTGCTGTCTTCCTGGCTGCTGAGCGGTTGGTTGTCGGGGCTGGATCTATTCGTCTACGAGACCATGCAGGATCTGCGTTCGCCGGTCGCGGACCTGGCCCTGGCCTATGTCACGGGCTTTGGTGACAGCCTGATCCTGTTGTCGGTACTGGGAGCAGGCAGTGCCTGGCTGATCCTACGCGGGCGCGGCGGGGCTGCGCTGCATTGGCTGGCGGTGTGCGCGGTCACGGCGGCGTTGTCGCGCCTGCTCAAACTGGTGGTCGCGGTGCCGCGGCCCTCGCCGATGTACGAAGGCATCAGCGCGTTCAGTTTCCCGAGCAGCCACACCAGCCTGAGTGTCGCCATGTTCGGCTTTCTCGCCGTACTGATCGCGCGCGAACTCACTCCGGCACGCCGCTGGTTGCCCTATGTCGGTGTCACGCTGCTGATCGTACCGATCGGATTTTCGCGGATCTATCTCGGCGCGCACTGGCTGTCGGATGTGTTGGGTGGTTTGGCATTGGGGATCGTCTGCGTTGCGCTGTTCGGTATCGCCTACCGCCGCCATCCCGCCAAGCCGCTGGGTTGGCCGACCCTGTTGATACTGACTGTCGGCACGCTCGCATTCACGAACAACTGGCACACCGGCATCCCGCTGGATCAACAGCTCGAACGCTATGCGGCGCCGCGCGAATTCCGCACTGTGCTGACCGCGCAATGGTGGGAACAGGACTGGAGCGCATTACCGGCGCAGCGGCATGACCTCAAGGATCGCGATCGGCAGTCCCTGAATGTGCAGTACGCCGGCGACCTCGCTTCACTGATCAGCGCACTCGACCGGCAGGGTTGGCGGATTCCCACCGCACTGTCCGCCCCCAGCGCACTGCAATGGCTGGCGCCGCAACCGCATCTCGCCGCGTTGCCGGTGCTACCGCAAGTACACGACGGTCAACACGAAACGGTGCGCCTGATACGCCAGAGCCCGGATGGGCAGAAACTCTATGTGTTGCGCCTCTGGCCATCCCGCTGGATGCTCTGGGATCCGCTGGCGCCGCTGTGGATCGGCAGCGTCACCGAGTTGCAAGTCCATCAGCGGCTGCGCCTGTTCAGTTATCTGGTCAGCCGCAGCGACACGCCGGACGCACTCGATACGCTCTACCAAGACAGCGGCAAGGTGCTGTGGGTTGAGCGCCGGCTGCGCATCGATACGGGACAAACCCTGGTGCTGATGCGCCCACGCGAGAATGGCGAATAGCGATCGCTTCGTCTTTGCGCGGAGCACAGCGCCGTAACGGACATCTTTCGGCAACGACGCAGTCTGGCTACAGACTGCATGCGCATGGATGACAAGATCGATTGCTTCGCCGCACTCGCGATGACAGGCTTTATCAAACCCTTTAACCACCGGACCCGATCCATGCCGTTCAAACCATTCCTGCTCGTCCTCGTTTTGCTCCTGAGCGCAATCGCGCATGCCGCGAACGAGGCCACGCCCGCATCGACCAAGATCGCTCGCATCAGCACCGCGACGCCCGCGCCGAGCCGCTTCATCATCGACGGCACAGCCATCGTCGATCGCAACGCGAACAAACCGGTGTTCTTTCGCGGCATGGGTTACTCGCCGTATCTGACGGGCGAGACGCCGCTGTTCGGCGCGCCGCCCGGCGACGACGGCCGTTACGCCGAACACCTGGGCCTGATGCGCGAGCTGGGCGTGAACTACCTGCAGGTATTTCCGCTGCTGATGCCCAAGGGTTTCTTCACCGAACTCGACAAGACCAAGCTCGTCTATGGCCAGGACATCTGGGTGATGGGCGGCGCCCCGGATTTTCTCGACGCAGCCTTCCTGGCGGCGACGATCACTCAGATCAAGGCGGTCATCGACCACACCTACAGCGTCGGCCGGCCGGATCGCCTGGTGCTGTTCTCCATCGGCGATGAGTTGCAGGCTGACGCCATCAAACGCACCGACACGCGCCATCCCGAGGTGCGCGACTTCACTGGCAAGCACATCATCGTTGCGAATCGCACACCCACCGAGGTCGCGCTCGCGCGTCTGGTCGATGCAGCCATCGACCACGAGCTGACACGCTATGGCCGCCGCCATCTGTATTGCCACACCAGTTGGACGCACGTTGGCCCGCTCGCCGACCGCCCGGATATCGAAGTGCCGCGCGCGAGCGTACTGGTCGCGGACATGGGCGATCTCATGTGCATGAACGTCTACACCTATGCGCGCGGCGTCAAGACTTCACCGCCCGGATCTGTGACCGGCACGACCTATCAAGGCTATCTGGAAGAACTCGCCGCGAACACGCACATGCCGATACTCGTCACCCAAGTCGGACTCTCGACCTCGCCCATTGCACCCAAGGCCTGGGTGCCCGGCTTCGGCGGTCACAAAGTCGATGAAGTACCGAAGACGTTCCGCGCGGCGTGGAAAGATATCCGCAGCGCCAAAGGCCACGAGAAATTCGCCGGTCTGGTGTTCTTCGAACTCCAGGACGAATGGTGGAAGAGCGGCGAGGATCACACCGACTCGACGCGCCATGAGCCGGATGATCCGGAGGAATGGTTCGGGATCTATGCGATCGACAAGAACAACAAGCTCACGCCGAAAGGAAAGATTCCGGAGACGGTGCGGAGTGTGTTCACGGAGCCGTGAACCTGAGCAACAAAGCTTGGCGCCATTATTTCTTCGACGAGTCTTTACCCTTCCGCTGGAGCATCGCCCAGGTAACCT
>JACRMO010000012.1 GCA_016214925.1 Gammaproteobacteria bacterium | reverse complement strand
GGTGTTGCTACCCGCATATCTGCTGACATTGGGCTTCGGTACCTGGGAGGTTGGTTTTCTCAGCACCGCGACGCTGCTGGGTTCGGCGCTGGCCACCTTGGCGGTGGGGACTTGGGGGCATCGCTTCCAGCATCGGCACCTGCTCCTCGGTGCGGCCCTGCTGATGACGGCCACGGGTCTGTGCTTCTCGGGTCTGAGCGGCTTTTGGCCACTCCTCCTGATTGCCTTCGTCGGCACGCTGAATCCCAGTTCCGGCGATGTCAGTGTATTCCTGCCGCTGGAACACGCGCGTCTCGCCGAGTCGGCGCGGGGCGATGCGCGCACGGTACTGTTCGCGCGCTACAGTCTGCTCGGCGCGCTGTTCGCCGCGCTGGGTGCGCTGGCTACAGCTGTACCGGAATGGCTGACAGCGCATGCCGGTCTCACGCAGCTTGCGGCCTTACGGGGAATGTTCGTGTTCTACGCACTGATCGGTGCCGTGGTCTGGTGGCTCTATCGGGGACTACCCGAAGCGCCTACGCACGATCAAACGCCACCCGCTCCGCTCACCTCCTCGCGCAGCGTGGTGTTCAGACTCGCCGCCCTGTTTTCGATCGATGCTTTTGCTGGCGGGTTGGTGGTCAACACGCTGCTTGCGCTGTGGCTGTTCCAGCGTTTCGAGGTGTCTTTAACTTCGGCCGGTGCCTTCTTCTTCTGGGCGGGCCTGCTCACGGCCGCATCGCAATTGGCGGCGCCCGTGGTGGCGAGACGGATCGGTCTGCTCAACACCATGGTGTTCACCCACATTCCGGCCAATGTCTGTCTGATCCTCGCGGCGCTGGCGCCGAATCTGCCACTTGCGTTGGGGCTGTTGTTAGTGCGTGCGTTGCTGTCGCAAATGGATGTGCCGACGCGCAGTGCTTTCGTGATGGCGGTGGTTACGCCCGCCGAACGTGCCGCCGCGGCCAGCTTCACGGCTGTGCCGCGCAGTCTCGCCGCAGCCCTCAGCCCGTCGCTTGGTGGGGCCTTGTTTGCCACCGGCTGGTTGGCCGCACCACTGTTGGCGTGCGGCGCCCTTAAAATCGCCTACGATCTAATGCTGTGGCGCAGCTTTCGGCGGATCGAGCGGCGGATCAAGCCGGCGACATGATGCGGGGGATGACACGCGCTGGCATATCCATATTCAGTAATTTCCTGGGCAGCCGATGAAACGGTAGTATTTTCGGGGGTATGCATATGGGGCTATTTTTCAATAGGTCGAAACAAGACAAGGCGGCGTCACCACCCGCCGTGGACGATGGGCAAGCCTGCGCTGTGCTGCAGCATTTTCCCATTGGTACGACGGTGCACTATTACCCCGAATTCAAGAAAAATATCGTTCTCGAAACGGTCATCATTGGCTACATGGTCAATAAGGTCCCGGTATTCTCGGCGCAAGAGATCAGCTGCGAGGGTGAGGGTGCCAACGTACGCTTACTGATCAGGCGCGAGCGGAAGGTCTCCCGTCTCACCAGTCTCAGTATCATTATTCCGGCCGAGAATCGCGGTGTGGGTCACCTCGATTACGCACGCAGGGAAGAACTCGAACGTGTCGGTGGCCTCACCGTGGGCAACAACATTACGCTCATGGCCAGGGTGGCTCAGGGTAAAACGCCCTTGGTACAAACCACGGTCAGCAAGAACACCAAGGTTAAAGACAGTCCCTATGCAGATATTCCCATTGCGGTACTCGATGTCGATATCGCGTCGCTGTTGCTGACCGATCAGCGTGCCCATATGCGGCTTCAGGTCCAACTGCCGGCGCAGTTCAATCTCGACAACGACGCCCCGCTGCCTTGCACCATGGCCGACTTCTCCGAGCGCTCGATACGCTTGCGCGCCGAGACCGGCTGGCCGGCTGCCATCATTGCGGGATGCAGTCTCTCGCTGGCGTTCCGTCTACCCGGTCGCGACAGCGATACCGTGCTGCGCGGCGAAATCTATCGGGTGGATTACATCGATCTGGTCTTGATGCTGGAAGAGATCCAGCGCGATGGTCAGTTCCGCCGCATTGAGGTCATCGACGTGCTGGAGATGAAGGCGAAGCTGTTGCAGTTGCCGGATACCTCAGCCTAGTAGGCTACGGCTGAGGACCGCCCTTCCCGCTTACATCGTGTGTGTCGGACGTTCCGCCTGCAAGGCGCCGGCGAGGTAGGTTTCGATTTTGCGGCGGGCACTGCCGCCATCCTGGTCACTGAACTGCACGCCGATGCCCGCGGCACGACTGCCCTGCGCCCCTTTCGGGGTGATCCAGACAATCTTGCCAGCAACCGGCAGTTTCTCGGTCTCTTCCATCAACGTCAGCAGCATGAAGACTTCGTCGCCGAGCTGGTAGGCCTTGTTGGTGGGGATGAACAGCCCGCCGTTTTTCACAAAGGGCATGTAAGCGGCATACAGTGCGCCCTTGTCCTTGATGGTCAGTGAGAGGATGCCCTGGCGTGCGCCTTTCGCGGTTTGATTCATAGTCACTTCATTCCCTTTCCCACAACCATCATGCTCGGGCACGGCGGGCTTGGCCGACGCGGCTCCATTCTGTCAGAAGTTCTTCCAGCAGTAACTGGCGGTTCATGCCCGCCTGTTGCGCCAGCTGTTGGGTCTGCCCGACCCGATCCAGCAGGCTGTGCAGATCGCGGCTGTTCATGCCGTTAGCAATTACCTTCAGTAGATCGATCAAGTCTATGTTCTTAATGTGTTCAACGCTACCATGCTCTAGCCGCATCAGGTCCATGAGGTAGCTGCGAAACCAGTATAGCGGTCGCATCTGCGCATCATCGTTCCAGTCGGCTGCCACTGCAATGGGACTCTGCTGGCCACGGCGCACGGCGATAAGCTGTTCGAGCCAGTCGCGTCGCCTCGCAACAATATTATCCTGTGCCAGTGCCAATGCGCGCAGTGGAGCCGAATCCGTCAGTCGCATCAGCAAGCCAGGATCCTGCACCTGGATCTGTGCGGCCAGCCAGGTGCTACCCACCTCTGGCGGTGGCGCCGGGAATCTCAATAATTGGCAGCGGCTGCGGATGGTCGCGGGCAAGCGCGCG
>JACRMO010000024.1 GCA_016214925.1 Gammaproteobacteria bacterium | reverse complement strand
AGCAGATATTTTTGTTGCTTGCCGCTGATCGCACTCAGAATCGCCAGCACCGGCACCGCCCAGCACAACAGAAAACGCACACTGCGTTTCAGCTCCATGCGCCGCACGGCCCGCCACAGCGGCGGCCATAACGACCACGGCAACAGCAGCACCGGCAACCACGGCAGCTACCACCAGAACGGCGCCTTGTGCGCGAACGAATCCACCACACGTTCGGCGGTCTGGCCCCAGAAGATGGCATTGCGATACGCCTCGCCACCGGCTTGCGCCGCGGGCAAGGCCCACGCCAGTGCGATCAACGCGCCCAACAGCAGCGCGGCCAGCGTGCCGCCGTACCAACACACCCAACCCTTCAAGCGGGCGCGATCCACCCAAAAATGTCCGAGCAAGGCCGCCGGCAGCACATGCACCAGGATCACCGGCCCCTTGCTGAGCAGGCCGAGCCCGATCGCCACACCCACGATCAGCCAACCGGTACCGAGTCCAGTGGCCGCGCGCAGCAAGCCGAGCATGCCGAGCAGGGTGCAGAACACGATGAGCAGATCGAATTGGGTCAACGTGCCGAAGCCGGCGACGAACACACAGCCGAACAGCAACCAAGGCGCGAGTACCGCCGCCGTCAGCCGGTCCGGCCACAAGCGGCGCGCGAGCAGCGCGGTCAGCCCGAGACAGCCCAAGCCGATCAGCGGCGCGACCAACCGCGGCCAAATCTCGTTGACCCCGAACAGCCACCAACCGGCCTGCATCATCCAGAACAGCAACGGCGGCTTGTCACTGTAAGGCGCGCCGTTCTTGAACGGCACCAGGAAATCGCCGCGCGCCCACATCTCCCAAGCGACGCCGACATAGCGCGTCTCGTCCACCGGCAACAGCGGCCGGGTGAACAGTGCGGTGGCGACCAGGACCGCCCACGCGGCAAACAACAGCCAGAAGGAATGACGTGCCGATATCTGTGAAGTCATGGCGCGTCATTGTGGGCCAGGGTAGAGGCAAAAGCCATGGCGGCGAGTTGGCGTGAGGAGCAAAGGCCGTAGGTTGGGGTGAGCGAATGCGAACCCCAACGGGTTGCATGCACCGGCCAATATGTTGGGGTTCGCATTCGCTCACCCCAACCTACGCAACTGTGTCCTCCGGTGTGAATAATCCTCAATCATCCACGCCGAGTTCGTGCTCCAGTTGTGCGTCGAGATGCCTGCCGTGACGAAATTTGCGGAACAGATAGATGCCGAGCACGCCGGAAATCAGGAACAAGGCCACGCCCAGACCGATGCGAAACAGCGGATCGAGACTGATGCCGCTGCCGACCAGCGCGAACACCAGCGTCTGTGGGATATAGCCCAGCGCCGAGCCCAGGACGAACGGTACTGCACGCACGCGGGTCACACCGGCGGCGAGATTGGTGACGAGATTGCTGCCCATCGGCAGCAGTCGAATCAGCAGGGTCATGCTGAAGGTGTTGTCGCGGATGAAATCCTCGATGCGCTGGATACGGTCGGGGAAGCGCGCCGCCACCAGCGAACGTCCGAACCAGCGCGCGTAGAAAAAGCTGATGACGCAGCCGCCCACCGTCGCGGTCACGCCCAGTGCCGTGCCCCAGGCGAGATCGAAGGCGTAACCGGCGAGAAAACTGATCGCCTGGCGCGGCGCACCGATCGCGGTGGCTACCGCACCCATGCCAAGGAACAGCAGTTCGCCCGCCATACCCTTGCCACGCACTTCGCTGTCGATCCAGCCCTTGTCGAGCATGGAACTCAACGACGTCACTTCGAACAGATAGGCGATGCCCACCAAGGTGGCGATCAGCAACAGACCATTGAGAAAGATGCGCGGTTTGAGAGCGGACATGATGAACGTTACTGCACTTCGCGCACCACGGGCTGTTTGGCGCGGCGCTGCAACCAGCCCACGCCAAACAGATCGACGATGCCGACCCACAAGCGGTTGTGCAGGCCGTATTTGCTCACGCCGCGTTCGCGATGCCGGTGATGCACCTCGACCGAACGCACCTGAGCGCCGGCACGCTGCACCAGTGCCGGCAGAAAGCGGTGCATATGGTCGAAATACGGCAATTCCAGAAACAGTTCGCGCTGGAATACCTTCAGGCCGCAACCGGTGTCAGGCGTATTGTCCTTGAGCAGACTGCTGCGCACGGCATTGGCGATTTTCGACGAGAGACGTTTCAGCCAGGTATCGCGCCGCGTCTTGCGCCAGCCGGCGATGAGCTTGAGTTCCGGCGGACAGCCCGGCGCCTGGACGACCGCCATCAGATTGGGAATGTCGGCGGGGTCGTTCTGACCGTCGCCGTCCAGCGTGGCGATCCACGGCGCGCGCGCTACCTTCACTCCGCTGCGCACCGCCGTGCTCTGACCGCAGCTCTGGGCATGGCGCAACACGCGCAGGCGCGAATATTTCATGCGCGCCTCGTCGAGCACGCGCGGCGAGGCATCGTCGCTGCCGTCGTCGACATAGATCACCTCATAGTCATAACGACCTTCCAGCGCCGCATGGATCTCCTCCAGCAGCGGCAGAATATTGTCCTGTTCGTTCTTGACCGGAATGACGACGGATAAATCCATAATGATCTGGCAAAAAACCAAGGGGAAGCGTGTGGGAGACAGTGTACCGCGTAGCCGCTATAGTCGACCATCACAGTCGGAATTGCACGGCGGCACACCATGAAAAGCGGCGGCGACTATACCAATCATCTGGCCCATGAGACCAGCCCTTATCTGCTGCAGCACGCGCATAATCCGGTGGACTGGCATCCCTGGTGTGCCGAGGCCCTGGACAAGGCCCGCCAGGAAAACAAGCCCATTCTGCTGTCGGTCGGTTATTCCGCCTGCCACTGGTGCCATGTGATGGCCCATGAGTGTTTCGAGGATGGCGAGGTCGCGGCGATCATGAACGACCTGTTCGTCAACATTAAGGTCGACCGCGAGGAACGCCCCGACCTGGACAAGATCTATCAGACCGCGCATTCCCTGCTCACCCAGCGCAACGGCGGCTGGCCACTGACCATGTTCCTCACGCCCGACGGTCAGATCCCGTTTTTCGGCGGCACCTATTTCCCCAAGGAACCGCGTTACGGCCTGCCCGGCTTCGTCGAACTCATGCAACGCGTGGCGGGCTTCTATCGCGAACGGCAAACCGACATCGCCGAACAGAACGACGCGTTGCTCAATGCGCTCGCCAACATCGCAGCCCCGACGCAAACCCCAGGCCGGCCTGATGCTCTGCCGTTGGACGTCGCGCGCAACCAACTCGGAAAGCAATTCGACGCCACGCACGGCGGCTTCGGCCGCGCACCGAAGTTCCCACATCCGACCAGCCTGGAACGCCTGCTGCGCCATTGGTCCGGCTCGCGTGCAAGCGGTCAGCCCGACGCACACGCACTGCACATGGCGACGCACACGCTGGAACGCATGGCACTGGGCGGCGTCTATGACCAGCTCGGCGGCGGCTTCTGCCGCTACTCGGTCGACGACTATTGGATGATCCCGCACTTCGAAAAGATGCTCTACGACAACGGCCCGTTGCTGGCCTTGTATGCACAGGCGCATGCCGCGACCGGCAATCCGCTGTTTGCGCGCATCGCCCATGAGACCGCCGCCTGGGTGATGCGCGAGATGCAATCGGTCGAAGGCGGTTTCTATTCGACGTTGGATGCCGATTCCGAAGGCGAGGAAGGCAAGTTCTATGTGTGGACGCGCGACGAGGTAGGTGCGCTGCTCGGAGACGATTACGATCTGTTCGCGCGCCGCTTCGGTCTGGATCGCGAACCGAACTTCGAAGGCCATTACCACCTGCATGTCTTTACCGCGCTAACCGATCTGGCACGCGAGTTCAAGCTCAGTGAAACGGACATCGCACAGCGCCTCGATGCCGCGCGCGCCAAACTCTTCGGCGTGCGCGGTCAGCGCATCTGGCCCGGCCGAGACGAAAAAATCCTGACTTCCTGGAACGGCCTGATGATCCGCGGCTTAGGCGTTGCCGCACGCCATCTGGATCGGCCCGACTACGCGGATGCTGCGACACGCGCCCTGGATTTTATTCGCCATACGCTGTGGCGCGATGGCCGGCTGCTGGCCACCTACAAGGACGGCCGCGCGCATCTCAATGCCTATCTCGACGACTATGTATTTCTGATCGACGGCATTCTGGAGCTGTTGCAGGTGCGCTGGCGCGACGGTGATCTGGATTTCGCGGTGCAACTCGCCGAGGTCGTGCTGGGACATTTCGCCGACCCCAACGGCGGCTTCTTCTTCACCGCCGACGATCACGAGACGCTGATCCAGCGCCCCAAACCCGTGTCCGACGATGCCTTGCCTTCCGGCAATGGCATCGCCGCCAGCGTGCTCGGCCGACTCGGCCACCTGCTCGGCGAGATGCGCTATCTGGAGGCCGCCGAACGTACGCTAACGGGACTGTGGCCGGTGGTCGAGCAGAACGCCTATGCCTGCACTGCGCTGCTGCTCGCCACCGAGGAATATCTGTTCCCTGGCCAGACGGTCGTGCTGCGCGGGCACGGCGACACATTGGAACAGTGGCGCCGTCATTGTGCACAAGCCTATGCGCCGCGCCGATTGACCGTTGCCATTCCCGACGACGCCGTCGATCCGCCGGGCATCCTGCACGAACGCCGCGCGCAAGGCGATGTCGTCGCGTATGTGTGTAGCGGCACGCACTGCGCGCCGCCGGCGGATACACTGGAAGCACTGGACAAACTGCTGATGTAGGTTGGAGTGAGTGCAACGAACCCCAACGTTGTCCACTTCCACAGGCTGCATCTATAATGCTGGGGTTCGCTGCGCTCGACATGGCCGTCGGCATCATCATCGGCGCGGCCTTCGGCAAGATCGTATCGTCGTTCGTCAGCGACGTGATCATGCCGCCGCTGGGTGTGTTGATCGGCGACGTGGATTTCAGCGACGTGGTCATCACGCTGAAAGCGGCTAGCGAGGGTGTCGCCGCGGTTACCCTGAATTACGGCAAATTCATCCAGACGGTGTTCGACTTCACCATCGTGGCGCTGGCCATCTTTATCGCCATCACCGTCATGAACAAACTGAAGAAGGCCGAGGAAGTCGCCCCCGCCGCACCACCGGGACCCAGCGCCGAGGAAAAACTGCTGACCGAGATTCGTGATCTGCTCAAGCAGAAGCAGTGATACCTGTCTGGTAGGCGCGACCTCCGACAGCGAACGGATCGTGCGGCCGCAGGTTCGCGACCGGTCCGTCCCCCAGGGCAGCCTCTCGGCGCAAGCGCCCCACCTTTAGGCTGCGCCTACAGCATTCGGAGCTCGATACCCTAGCGCTGTTCCTGCCGCTCGATCTCTTCGCGCTGCTTGGCGGCGGCAGCGTCCAGCGTCTGTTGTACACCTTCGGCCTTATCCAAGGCCTTCACCTGATCGCTGAATACGTTGTCTTCCGGCAGTTGGCCGCGCTGTGCCGTGGATTGCGTGTCCTGTTGCTGCTCCTCGCGCGAACATCCGGCCGCCGTCAACACCGCCGCCAGTACCGCCAAGGTTCCAATCAATTTACGCATTGTCGCGCTCCTGTGTCGTTCGCTGGGCAGAGCATAACCGGCCACCGCCGTTTGGCAAGCGATTACGCTCACAGTATTCCACGCAATGTCCAGGCCGCGTCGAGCTTGCGCAGGGCAGCGAGCGCCTGCGCCTCGATCTGGCGGATGCGTTCGCGGGTGACGCCCTGTTGCCGAGCGATCTGTTCCAGGGTGCAGTCCTCATGTACACCAATCCCGAAGCGCATGCGCAGAATCTTGGCGTGACGCTCGGGCAGATGATCGAGCAGTGCCTGCACGGAACGGCGCAGATCGCTGTCGATCAGCGCGTGCTCCGGATCGGGTGCGCCAATTGAACTGGGCGAACCGGGCGGACCGGCCATATCGTACGCGTCGGAGGCAGTGAGCCGTTCGATCCGGTTGATATCCTCGGCCCCCGCGATAGGTGCATCCAGATGTACCGGTGGCGCCAGTGTCGCGAGACACGCGTGCATGGCCGCTACGCTCATGCCCAGGTGTCGCGCCGATTCGTGAAATGCCATGCGTCGGCCCTGTTCGCGCTCCAGGCGATCGATGCTGCGCGACACGTGGCGCGCCGCCCAATACTGAGCCAACGGCGGTCGCACATCCCGACCCTGCCGCGCAATGGCATACACCATGGCACGTCGCACCCACCACAGCGCATAGGTCGACACACGCGCGCCATGTCCCGGATCGAAACGCTCGATGGCGCGCAGCAGACCGAGATTGCCTTCCTGCACCAGATCCAGGAATGCCAGCGGGCCATTGCGATACCGATAGGCCAGCATCACCACCAAACGCTGATTGGCCTGCACCAGCTGATTGGTGGCCACGCGAATCCGCGCCAAGCGTCGCGTTACACGGGCGAGACAGCGCCCGACGTCCGCATTCTCCACAGCTTGACCGCGCAACGCCGCACAGAGTCCGGCCATGCACTCGCTCCGCAGCCGCAGAGGTCGCAACGCAGCGTGCATCGCCGCGATGTCGTTGTGCGCCAGGCCTTCCGCCAGCGCGTGCAGACAGGTATCCAGCAAACTAAGACTTCCGGTACCGGATAACGCCTGCGGCATGGCGCAGCGTGCGAGCAGCCGCGGCCCGCCACCGCGCTCGGGCGCATCCCCATGCTGCGCCAATAACTGCCGCACCGCGGCCGGACATGCGCACACGGCATGATTGAATCCGCGCTGCGCGCGGTCGATCACGCGCGCCCAGAGCAATTGTCGCTCCGGTGCCGGCAACGGCAGATTCGTTATGCTGTTCATATAGCGTTCGGTGGCATCCATTGCGGGCATGGCTATCCTCTCCCTGTTGTCGTGGTGGCGTCCTGCGTTCCTCTGTGCGGCGTTATGACTGTCGCAGCGCGGCGGCGCGCCGATATAGGTCCTCACGGTCCCGCCGGCTGGGCAGACGAATCTGTGCCAACGCTTCCAGATCGCTGGCCTGCGGGCCCAATACACCGAACACCCAACTGCACAGGTCCGGTATTGAACCGAACAGACGTTGTGCCAGCGCTTGTGTCTGCGCCAAGCTCGTTTCCCAATCCGGCCGCAGCCAAACTTCGGCCATGCCGGCGGCCAAGGCGAGACACGCGGCGGCATCGTGACCCGCGCCCGACTCCAGCGCCGGGCCATGACTGCTCCGCACCCAGGCACACAGGTTTGCCGCTACGCCCTGCCCGTCGAGCCAATCGGCACTGTCGCCACCGTGCAGATCGCCGACATTGCGCAGGATCGCGGCGACGTGAATGCGTTCAAGATCGCGGCTGCGCAGACGACCGGCGATGGCGCGTGCATAGGCCGCCGTCAACAGGGCACGGCGCCAGTAACGGATGTAATCCACACCCACCGGCTCCTGGGCATCGGGCAAGCGGAATTCCAGACAGACACGCAACGCGCGCGACACGCCCAAGCGCTCGATTGCCGCATGAAGGCTTTCATGCGCACCGCGTGCCCGCCGACAGCGCCGCGCCGTTTGCAGCAGCGCCAACACCGAAGCCGGATCGCGGTGTACCGCTTGCCACAACTCCGCGATACCGCATTCGCGGTGCTGCGCCAACTCGACGATACGCATGGCCGCCGTCGGCACACTTGGCAGACAACGCTCATCCACGCTGCCGCTCTCGTCCCTGAAAATACGCACCCCTCGCCTCCTCCCTGCATGGGTTCTTTCCATAGTCCCTGGTGCGCACGCTGTGCTATGGTTGCGCGCGACGGACCTTCCGCCCGTTCATTCAGCTAGGCGATCAGTCGGGCTCTTCCCCGTACTGAGCCGGTGTGAGCGACGCGATCAAGCACGATCCGGCGCGAACCGGTCCAACTGGCAGCAGCGGTATCAGGCAGGGATTCCCCCCAAGACAACGCAGCCTCCCGGCGCAACCACGCCCGGTGTGGCTGTGCTATGCTTCTTAACTTGTTGTTTTAACGAAGTATTACAAACACATAGCATGTTGTTTGACACATGTTATGTGTATCTTTAACACACACATAAGATGGCGTCAAGCATGGCGGAGGAATCACGCAGCGAGTTGCTACGCCAGGTACTGGATCGGCTCAAAACCCTGGAAGGGGTACGCAGCGATGTGGATCTGGCCGAACCGCTCGCCACCAATCGGCGCAACATCGCGGCCTGGAAGGAACGCGGCACCCTGCCTTGGGATCGCCTCTACGATTATTGCCAGCGCACGCAGGTCTCGCTGGAATGGCTACTCAACGGCCGCGGCGCGACACAGGTCACGCAACTGGTCGCCGAGCCCGGCGTGGTGTACCGGTTGGACACCGATCAGGACGTGGTCTATCGCATTGCCGCCGACGTCTACCGCGCCCTGCAACAATCCGACACCCCGCTCAGCCCGGAAAAATTCGCGCAGGTGGTCCGCCTGCTGCACCGCGACCTGCTGCACACCCGCGCTACGCAGATCGCTTTCGAGAAAATCCTGGAAATGGTGAAACTGGCGGGTTGAGGGGGCGGGTTGAGTTGCGACCGGCCAGCGCCGATCGCGCGTGACTCAATGCTTGGTCATCTTGTCCATGTAGGCGACGACGAACGCCGACAACACGAAGGTCAGATGTATCATCGTGTACCAATAAAGCTTTTCATCCGGGATTTTTTCCACGTTGACGAAGATGCGCAACAGATGGATGGAAGAGATGGCGACAATGGAAACAGCCACCTTCAACTTGAGCGTGCCGGCATCGAGTTTACCCAGCCAGCCAAGTTTCTCGCTGCCTTCCTTGATGTTCATCTCGGACACGAAGTTCTCGTAGCCCGAAAACATCACCATCACCAGCAGACTGCCGACCAGCGATAGATCCACCAGCGCCAGGATGGTGAGCACCAGATCGGATTCACTCATCTCCAGTATCATCGGCAACAGATGGACAAGCTCCTGGAAGAACTTGATACTCAGCGCCAGTAGCGCCAGGCTCAGGCCCAGGAACACGGGCGCCAGCAGCCAACGGCTGGCATATAGAGTATTTTCAACGAAACGTTCGAGCATGATGTGGGCAAACCTGCGGAATTCATCGAGCGCGTATTGTTCCATCAAGCCCGTTCCGGGTAAACCATATTGCCATTGGACCTGTCCCTGCATTCAACGCCCGAGGCGGTTTCAGGCATAATGGCGGCCCCGAGATATACTCCAGTTGTCCCGAGGCAGACTATCGATGCGCGCACTCTTTAATCGCCGGTTCGGCGCCGCTTATCTACTGATCCTACTGTTCGTCGGTATTGCCGCGCTCACGCGTCTGGCGCTGCTGCTGCACTCGCCGGCCAGCGGCCTGACCGCGACCGATCTCGCCGGCGCCTTCGCCATCGGTCTCGGCTACGATGTCGTGACGGCCAGTTATTTCGCCATCCCGCTGATCTTGTATCTGACCCTGTTGCCGGAACGCGCCTATCGTGGCCGAGTCCATCGCGGCCTGTTGGCGATGGGTACCGTGCTGGTCCTGTATCTATGGCTGTTCGTGGCCGTCGCCGAGTGGGTATTCTGGGACGAATTCGAGAGCCGCTTCAATTTCATTGCCGTGGATTATCTGGTCTACACCAACGAGGTGCTCGGCAATATCTGGGAGTCCTATCCGGTACCCGCGCTACTCACTGTCATCGGCGTCGCATGCTTGGCCGTATTCCTGCCGTTGCGCCGCTGGCTGCGCGCCGCCGGTCCGGCGACGCGGCTGCGACAACGTTTGGGCGAGGCGGCATTGCTGCTCGCCGTGCCGGTGCTGGCAACACTCGGCATGAACGCCACGCAGGCGACGTTTTCCAATAACCGCTACGCCAACGAACTCGCCGGCAACGGCATCTACAGCTTCTTCGCCGCCTACCGCAACAACGAAATCGACTACAGCCGCTACTATGCGCTGCGCAATGATGAACAAGTGTTCCAGCATCTGCGCGCTCTGCTCGCCGAGCCGGGCACGCGCTTCGTCACTGACGACCCGCGCGACATCACCCGCACCATCACCGGCCGCGGCCCGGAGAAACACCTGAATGTCGTGCTCATTTCGGTGGAAAGTCTCAGCGCCGAATTCCTCGGTAGCTACGGCAGCGACCGCCAGGCCACGCCGTATCTCGATGCGCTCGCGCAAGACAGTCTGCTGTTCACGCGCGTCTACGCCACCGGCACCCGCACCGATCGCGGCCTCGAAGCCATCACCTTGTCAGTGCCGCCCACCGCCGGGCGTTCCCTGGTCAAACGCCCGCATAACGAAAACCTGTTTTCGCTGGGCCAAGTGTTCCGCGAACACGGCTACCGCACCGAGTTTCTCTACGGCGGCTATGGCTACTTCGACAACATGAATTACTTCTTCGCGCATAACGGTTTCAAGGCCGTCGACCGTAACAGCATCCCCAAGGAGGACATTCATTTCGAGAATGTCTGGGGCGTGGCCGACGAGGATCTCTACACGCAAACGCTGAAAGAACTCGACGCCGCGCACGCCGCCGCGCAGCCGTTCTTCGGCTTGGTGATGACGACGTCCAATCATCGTCCGTATACCTATCCGGACGGACGCATCGACATCCCTTCGCCGGGCGGTCGCACCGGCGCGATTAAATACACCGACTACGCCATCCACGATTTCATCGAGCGCGCGCGCGGCAAACCCTGGTTCGACAACACCGTGTTCGTGGTCATCGCCGACCACTGCGCCAAGAGCGCCGGCAAGGAGGCACTCACTGTCTCGCAATACCATATTCCATTGCTGATCTATGCGCCGAAACACATTGTGCCGGGCACGGTCGAGCGTCTGGTCAGTCAGATAGATCTCGCACCGACCTTGTTGGGTATGCTCAATTTCAGCTACCAGAGCCAGTTCTTCGGCCGCGACGTGCTGGCGCCGCAACAGGCGGATGCCGGCCGCGCCCTGATCGGCACGTATCAGAAGCTGGGTTATCTGAAAGACGACGAACTGGTGGTGCTGTCGCCGCGCCAACAGGTGGAAAGCTATCAAGTAGGCGCCCAGGACGCGCAGACGCTGTTGCACCAGTCGGATGAACAGCGCGTCGAGGACGCCATTGCCTACTACCAAGGCGCCAGTCTGCTGTTCCAGCGGCATAACGGCCAGTCTCACTGAAGGGCACTACTTCCAATAATTCATATTTCGTCATTCCGGCGCATGCCGGAATCCAGGGTTTTCCACCGTCTGGACACCGGCCTTCGCCAGTGTGACGGATGAGTAGAGGCGCCCTGAAGCTTGCCTCGCGAACTCACGTCGGCGTATGGTGCCCGCATGAACCGCCACTACTCCCCCATCGATCGCCTGCTGATCAACTTCGACCAAGCCCTGCGCACGGTCTTCGGCCGACCGCTGGTCACCGGCCGCGCCGATCCCAGTACTAGCACAGACGAAACATCCCTGAGCGACACCGAACGCCAGGAATCCGCGCGCCTCATGCGCATCAACCACACCGGCGAAGTCTGCGCGCAGGCCTTGTATCAGGGTCAGGCCCTGACCGCGCGCTTGGAGAATATCCGCGACAGCATGGAACAGGCGGCGCAGGAAGAGAACGATCATCTGGCCTGGTGCGAACAGCGCGTGCACGCACTCGGCAGTCACACCAGCGTGCTCAATCCGTTGTTCTACACCGGCTCGTTCGCACTCGGCGCGCTGGCCGGTATGATCGGCGACAAATGGAGTCTCGGCTTCGTCGCCGAGACCGAACACCAAGTCGTCATACACCTCGACGAGCACCTCACCCGCATGGCCCCGCACGACCACAAGAGCCGCGCCATCCTCGAACAAATGAAAGTCGACGAACTGCACCACGGCACCACCGCGCTGGAAGCCGGCGGCGCGGAACTGCCCAGCCCGGTCAAACAACTGATGCAGGCGATGTCGAAGGTGATGACGGGGACGACGTATTGGGTTTGAGGGCTGTTCCGCGCCTACTGACAGGGGCCCTTGCGAAATGGAAGCAAGACATTACATAGGCATTTCGGTCGTGGTTGTGGGGGTTATCCTTCAGCCACTCGGCTGGATGTACTCAACAATCATCGCCGTAATATCGTTTGGGCTGATCGCTGTCGGACTGTTCATTTTCATAACGCAAAAAGTTATGGAGAGAATGGAGGAGAAAGAATTCGGCACTTTTAGCCGGAGCGACCCAGAACTACCCGGTGACATCCACGGGTCCAGCGGCTGGGGAAGAGGTGGACGGAGTGACGCATGGGAGTCATCCACCAACGATACTGCGGGACATGACGGTTCCGACTAAACCAACCATGCAATCCACCCCGTAGGTGACGCCGAGCATCGCAGGAGCAATCGGGACAAGCGCGCCGCATGTTTGAGCGATTGCGAGTTCGGCGCGCGCCGATTGATCCGAGAAGCGCAGGGCAGTCGCGTTAGCGACCGACACCTATAGGCCGCTTTTCTTTTGGGTACTTTTCTTTGGCGGAGCAAAGAAAAGTACCTCGCCCCAGCAGGGGCGAAACAAAAATTTACCGCAATCCCCGCTTCAAATTCCGCCCGGAGAAAATCTCCGCCATCTCCCGTTGCAGGCGGTCGCGGATTTGTTTTTCTTCCTTGGGTGCCAGTTCGTCGGCGCCGGTGCCGAACAGGTAGTTGTCCAGGTCGAAGTCCTTGAGGAGCATCTTGGTGTGGAAGATGTTTTCCTGGTACACGTTCACGTCGATCATCTGGTAGTGCTCGCGCGTGTCGCGGGACAGGTAGTTCTGGATGGAACTGATCTTGTGGTCGATAAAGTGTTTCTTGCCGCTGACGTCGCGGGTGAAGCCGCGCACGCGGTAGTCCATGATGACGATGTCGGACTCGAAGGTATGGATCAAGTAGTTCAAGGCGCGCAACGGTGAGATGCGTCCGCAGGTGGACACGTCGATGTCGGCGCGGAAGGTGCTGATGCCGTTGTCCGGATGGCTTTCCGGATAGGTGTGTACGGTGATGTGGCTCTTGTCCAAATGCGCGACCACCGAATCCGGCAGCGGGCCGGGGGCTTCGGAGTTGGACAGCTCCTCGGAGATAATCGGCTCCTCGGAGATGAGCATGGTGACGCTGGCGCCCTGCGGATCGTAGTCCTGGTGGGCGATGTTGAGGATGTTGGCGCCGATGATGTTCGAGACCTCGGAGAGGATCTGGGTCAGGCGCTCGGCGTTGTAGGCTTCGTCGATGTACTCGATGTATTCCTTGCGCTGCCGGCGGGTCTTGGCATAGCAGATGTCATAGATGTTGAAGCTCAACGTCTTGGTCAGGTTATTGAAACCGTGGAGTTTGAGCTTTTTCATCGATCGATAAACCATGGCAAATGACAATCCCGGCCAGACTGCGGGCTGGCCCTGCGCGACAACTTGTTCAACGACTTGATCAACAGCGTGTTCAACAGTTGGGCAGTCGCCCCGCCCGGGCGGGCGGCGCGGGATTATCCCACATTTCCGGCGATGGGGGGATGGTAGATCATCTGCACCACAGTGCCCTCGGGGTCGGCGCAGTAGAAGCTGCGGGCGCCGTCGCGGTGGGTGCGGGGCGCGGCCTTGATGGTCACGCCGTGAGCGACCAGGAAATCGTGCCAGGCATCGACCTGGGCGGGACTCGGCAGGATGAAGCCGATGTGGTCGAGCACTTGGTTCCCACCGCGGGCACTGCCCCCGTCGGCGCGACGGTGCAGGGCCAGATTGTCCAGACCGGCGGTGGTCAGGTAGAGATTGTCCGGATCAGGCCGCCACTCGACCTGCATACCCAACAGGTCCACATAGAAATGCTCGGCGACGGCGAGATCATCCACATACAAGGCCACATGGCGCAGGCCCAAAGTGGATTCAGGGCGGGTCGCTTCAGGGCGGTTCATGGTATTCACCTGCTCGGACGTGGCGCTCAGGGCGCTTCGCCCAGCATGATGGAGGCCGAGCAGTATTTCTCGGCGGACAACTGCACCGCCCGTTCCACCTGCTTCTCACTGAGGCCACGGCCGCTGACGATGAAATGGACGTGAATCTTGGTGAACACCTTGGGTGCCTCCTCGGCGCGTTCGGCCTCCAGCTCGACCACGCAATCCAGTACCGGCTGGCGGGCGCGCTGAAGAATGTAGACGACGTCGAACGCGGTGCAACCGCCCATGCCCAATAGCAGCATTTCCATCGGTCGCGGCCCGAGGTTACGGCCGCCGCTCTCGGCAGGGCCGTCCATCACCACCGCATGACCGCTGCCGGCCTCACCGATAAAGGTGGCGTCCTGTACCCATTTCACCCGTGCCTTCATGGCCCCCCTCCGTACTGCCAACGCCATCAGATTTGTGCAAAGCCTATCACAGAACCCCGACTCCCCGAATCCGGCCAGGGTGCTATAGTATCCGCTACCCGGCCTTTACCTGGTCTCGAGTGCAGGACTGCCATGACCACCATGACAACCAATAAACTGAAAACCACCGGCAACCCGTCGATCGACCGCTTCCTGGAACACTGCCATCGGCGGCGTTACCCGACCAAGAGCGTCATCATCTATGCCGGCGATGCGCCGGATGTCCTGTATTACATCGTCGAAGGTTCGGTCACGGTGCTGATCGAGGATGAGGACGGTCACGAGATCGTGCTCGCCTATCTCAACAAGGGCGATTTCTTTGGTGAAATGGGACTGTTCGGCGAGAGCAGTAAACGCAGCGCCTGGGTGCGCACACGCAGCGAATGCGAACTCGGTGAAATCAGCTACGGCCGCTTCCGCCAGATTGCCGAGGAAGATCCCAGCATTCTGTTCGCATTGGCCACGCAGATGGCGGCGCGTCTGCGCACCACCAGCCGCAAGGTTTCCGATTTGGCGTTCCTTGACGTCACCGGTCGCGTCGCGCGCACGTTGCTGGATCTCTGCAAACAACCCGATGCCATGACCCATCCCGATGGCATGCAGATCCGCGTCACCCGCCAAGAGGTCGGCCGCATCGTCGGCTGTTCGCGCGAAATGGTCGGCCGCGTGTTGAAGAGTCTGGAAGAACAGGGTCTGATCCGCGCCAAGGGCAAGACCATCGTGGTGTTTGGAACACGCTAAGCATTACAAGGCCATCACACCAAAGACCGCAGAGAGCGCAAAGAAAGCCGATTCAATAATTCTCTTTGCGTGCTTTGGTGTGGACAATCATCCGAATAATTCCGCCAACCTTTCCCCCGGATCGTCCGCCTTCATGAAGGCCTCGCCGACAAGAAACGCGTGCACCTTGTGGTTGCGCATCAATTTCACATCGGCTTGCGTGTGAATTCCGCTTTCGGTCACGACCAGGCGATCATCCGGAATTTGCTTCAGAAGTTCCACGGTGGTTTCGAGGCGCATCTCGAAGGTGCGCAGATTGCGGTTGTTGATGCCGATCATACGGCAGGGCAGGCGTAACGCGCGCTCCAACTCGTTCGCGTCGTGCACCTCGACCAGCACATCCATGCCCAACTGCGCGGCCACCTCGGCCAGCTCCGCCATCTGCGCATCCGCCAACGCCGCGACGATCAACAGAATGCAATCAGCACCGAGCGCGCGCGCTTCATGCACTTGATAGGGATCGATCGTGAAATCCTTGCGCAATACAGGCAGTGCGCAGGCCGCGCGTGCCTGTTGCAGATACGCGTCGGCGCCTTGAAAAAAGTCGATATCGGTCAACACCGACAAACAGGCCGCGCCGCCTTGTTCATAGCTGCGCGCAATCGCCGCTGGATCGAAGTGTTCGCGTAATACGCCCTTGCTCGGCGAGGCCTTCTTGATCTCGGCGATGACACCCGCCCGCCCGGCGGCGATTTTCCGCTCCAGTGCGGCGACGAAACCGCGTGGTGCATCGGCTGCGACTGCGTGCTCGCGGATCGCGCTCAATGGCACGCGCGCAGCGCGCGCTGAAACCTCTTCGGCCTTGCGGGTGAGTATCTTTTGCAGAATGTCGGGGACGCCTGTCATGCTGATCGAACCTTGGATAAACGGATAACCCCGTAGGTTGGGGTGAGGTATTGTTTGCCGAACCCCAACAGGTTTGCCACGACTGTTGGGGTTCGCCGCGCTCACCCCAACCTACACGCTACACATTATTGCTGACGCGCACTAACGCCGCGAGCTTTTCCTCCGCCGCGCCGCTGTCGATCACCGTGGCGGCTTTGGCGATACCCGCCGCCAGCGTGTCGACCAGATCGGCCGCATAGATCGCCGCACCCGCGTTCAACACCACGATGTCACGCGCAGGACCGGGTTTGCCGGCCAACACGCCTTGGATGATCGCGAGGCTCTCGCGCGCATCGGCCACTTTGAGCGCGGCGAGATCCCCGCGCGCAAATCCAAAATCCTCCGGCGCGATCTGATAGCAGTGGATCGCACCGTCCTTGAGTTCCGCCACTTCGGTCGGTGCCGCGATGCTGATTTCGTCCATGCCGTCCTGCGCATGCACGACCAGCGCATGTTTGCTGCCGAGATGCTTCAATACCTCGGCGAGCGGTTGTACCCAATCCTGGCTGAACACGCCCAACACTTGATGCGGTGCACCGGCCGGATTGGTCAACGGCCCGAGTAGATTGAACAATGTGCGCACACCCATTTCTTTGCGTGGACCGATGGCGTGTTTCATGGCGCTGTGATGCATGGGCGCGAACATGAATCCCACGCCGACCTCATCAATACATTTACGCACTTGCTCGGGCTGGAGATCGAGCTTCACACCCGCCGCTTCCAGCAGATCGGCGCTGCCGGATTTACTGGAGACGGCGCGGTTACCATGCTTGGCGACACGCCCGCCGGCGGCGGCAACCACGAAGGTGCAGGCCGTGGAGCCCGCGCATCACCTGCGCCGCCGCAGTCAGTTCATCGACGGTTTCGCCTTTCATGCGCATGCCGATGAGGAACCCGCCGATCTGCGCCGGTGTCGCCTGTCCCGTCATGATAATGCGCATCACCTCGGTCATGTCCGCATGACTGAGATCGCGGCGCTCGGTGATCGCGCGTATAGCTGCCTGCATATCCATCGTGAATTAATGCCCTTCGAGAAAATTCCGCAGCATGTCGTGGCCGTGCTGGGTCAGGATCGACTCCGGATGAAACTGCACACCCTCCACCGCCAGGGTCTTGTGGCGCACACCCATGATTTCATCGAGCTGACCGCTGGCGTCCTGCGTCCAGGCGGTGATCTCCAGACAATCGGGGATACTGTCTTTCTCGATCACCAGCGAGTGATAGCGCGTGGCCTCGAAGGGATTCTCCAGGCCGCGGAACACACCGACGTTCTTGTGATGAATCATCGAAGTCTTGCCGTGCATGATCTCGCGCGCGTGTACGATCTTGCCGTCGAAGGCCTGACCGATGCTTTGATGGCCGAGACACACACCGAGGATCGGAATCTTGCCGGCGAACGCGCGGATGGTCGGCACCGACACGCCCGCCTCGTTCGGCGTACACGGACCCGGCGAGATCACGATGCGATCCGGCTTGAGCGTCGCGATCTCCTCCAGCGTGATCTGGTCGTTGCGGTACACACGCACGTCCTGCCCCAACTCGCCCAGATACTGCACCAGGTTGTAGGTAAAGGAGTCGTAATTGTCGATCATCAGCAACATGGGAATATTATCCGAATGATTTTCATGGATTTTATTCAGGCCGGGTGGTCTTTGTGCCCGCTAATATACCCACTTTTGACGCCAACACCCATCCCGCCATGAGCGCATCGTGGCCAGGCCACGCATCCCGCGTTTGCCGGGGGTGTGGTCGTTCTATATTTGGGAAATTTGTTCCAATTCACACTTCAGCTGCGACGAGATCATATATACTGCCGCCTCATACGCCAGCCCCCTGTCTTGTTGGAGTCCATGGATTCGACCACCGCCAACGCACCGGACCGCTTCGAGGCCCTTGATCTGCACTGCGTCCGCCATGACCGCACCCTGTTCGCGGGGCTGAGCTTCTCGCTCGCGCCTGGCCAGATACTCCAGATCGAGGGACCGAACGGCAGCGGCAAGACCAGTCTGCTGCGCATGCTCTGCGGTCTGTTGCAACCCGCGCAAGGTGAGGTGCGTTGGCGCGGGTTGGACATTCAGGCGCAACGCGCCGAATTCCTCGCCGACGTGGCCTATGTCGGTCATCTGCAGGGCATCAAAGAGGATCTCACCCCACGCGAGAATCTCCGCATGGTGCAATCCCTGGGACGCGCCCGTACCAGCATAAGCTTGGATCAGGCGCTGGCCCAGGTCGGTCTGTACGGTTTTGAAGATCTGCCGTCCCGTACCTTGTCGGCCGGTCAACGCCGCCGCGTGGCGCTGGCGCGCTTGTTGGTGTTGGATGCGCGCGTGTGGGTACTCGATGAACCGTTCACCGCGCTGGATCGCGCGGGCAAAGCGCTGATCGAATCCCTGCTCGAAATGCACAGCCGCAACGACGGTATCGCGGTCCTCACCACGCATCAACCCGTGGGACTCACGCAGTGCGCGCTGCTGAGTCTGCAACTCGCCGCCTGACTATGCCGAATCCGCCTATGCCGAACTTGGCCCTCGCCTGCACCGCACTGCTGCGCCGCGATCTGACCTTGGCCCTGCGCCATCGTGGCGAAATGGCCAATCCGCTGCTGTTCTTTGTCTTGGTCGTCAGCCTGTTTCCACTGGGCCTCGGCCCGGAATCGCACACCCTGCAGACCATCGCGCCGGGCGTGATCTGGGTTGCGGCGCTGCTCGCCGCCTTGTTGTCGCTGGAAGGCATTTTCCGTTCCGATTTCGAGGACGGTAGCCTCGAACAATTGCTGCTCAGTCCACATCCGGCCGCGCTGCTGGTCTTGACCAAAGTCATCGCCCACTGGCTGGTGAGCGGTTTACCGTTGATCCTGGTCGCGCCGCTGTTGGGCGTGTTGTTGCATCTGCCTCAGGCCGCGATGGGCGCCCTGCTCGCCACGCTCACACTCGGTACGCCCGTGCTGAGTCTGATCGGCGCGATCGGCGTGGCGCTCACCGTCGGACTGCGGCGGGGCGGTGTCTTGTTGTCGCTGTTGGTACTGCCCTTGTATGTGCCGGTGCTGATCTTCGCCTCCAGCGCGGTGTCCGATGCCGGCATTGGCCTGGCGATCACTGCCCAGCTGTATTTCCTGGGCGCGCTGCTGGCCTTGGCGCTGACACTCGCGCCACTCGCCGCCGCCGCGGCCTTACGTATCAGTGTGAGTTGATAGGACAGACACGATGTGGACCTTCTTCCATAAACTGGCTTCGCCGAAATACTTCTACGACATCTCCGGTCGCCTGCTGCCGTGGTTTGGCGCCGCGACACTGCTGTTGATGCTGGCGGGTCTGTACCAAGGCCTGTTGGTGGCACCCGCGGATTATCAGCAGGGCGAAAGTTACCGCATCATGTTCATCCATGTGCCCGCCGCCTGGATGTCGATGTTCGTGTATATGGTGATGGCCGGTGCCGGCATCATCGGACTGGTGTGGAAGATCAAGCTGGCCGACGTAGTGGCCGCGAGCTGCGCGCCACTCGGCGCCTCGTTCACCTTCCTGGCGCTGGTCACCGGCTCGCTGTGGGGAAAACCGATGTGGGGCGCTTGGTGGGTATGGGACGCGCGCCTGACCTCGGAACTTATTCTGCTGTTTCTGTACTTAGGCTATATCGCCTTGCAGTCCGCCATCGACGACACCCGCACTGCGGCGCGCGCCTCGACGGTGCTGGCCTTGGTCGGCGTGGTCAACATCCCCATCATCCATTACTCGGTGGTGTGGTGGAACACGCTGCATCAGGGCGCCACGGTCACCAAGATGGGCGCGCCATCGATCGCCACCTCGATGCTGATCCCGTTGCTGTTGATGGCGCTGGCGTTCAAAGTGTATTTCTTCACCGTGGTGCTGCTGCGCGCACGCAACGAGGTTCTGAAGCGTGAGAGCGGCAGCGGCTGGGTAAAAGACGTATTAATGCATTGACGTAGGTTGGGGTAAGCGCAGCGAACCCCAACACGCAACGTCTGTTGCAAATGTTAACGATGTTGGGGTTCGCTATGCTCACCCCAACCTACTAATAAGGTCTTGAGGTTGTTATGACATTCTCTGAATTCCTCAACATGGGCGGCTACGCCTTCTACGTCTGGACTTCCTATGCGCTGGCCGGCGTGATCCTGCTCGCCAATCTCCTGCTGCCGATGTTGAACGCGCGCAAGCAGCGCCGCGAGCTGGTCGGCAAATTGCGTCGCGAGGGCCGCGCATGACACCGAAACGCAAACAACGCCTGTTGTTCGTCACGCTGATCGTGATCGGCATCGGTGCCGCCGTGGCGCTGGCGCTATCGGCCTTCCAGGAAAACCTGCTGTATTTCTACACGCCCTCGCAGGTGGCCGGCGGCGAAGCCCCCAAGGGGCGCGCCTTCCGTGTCGGCGGATTGGTCGAGACCGGCAGCGTAAAACGCGAATCGGATGGACTCACCGTGCATTTCACCGTGACCGATACCGCCAAGAGTATTCCGATCACCTACAAAGGCATCCTGCCCGATCTGTTTCGTGAAGGTCAGGGCATCGTCGCCATGGGCCGGCTCGATGCGAACAATCAGTTCGTCGCCGACGAGGTGCTCGCCAAGCACGATGAGAACTACATGCCGCCGGAAGTCGGCGATGCGCTGAAGAAGGCCGGCATGGACGCCATGCACATCAAACCCGGACAGAAACCATGATCCCAGAACTTGGCCATTTCGCATTGATCCTGGCGCTGTGTCTGGCGCTTGTACAAGGCATCCTGCCGCTGATCGGCGCGCAGCGCGGCAACCTCAGTTTGATGGCGCTGGCACGGCCCGCCGCGCAGGGTCAGTTCGTGTTCCTGGCGATGGCCTTCCTGTGTCTGGCCTACAGCTTCGTGGTCAACGACTTCTCGGTGCTGTACGTCGCCTCGAATTCCAATTCGGCGTTACCCTTGGAATACCGCGTCGCCGCGGTGTGGGGCGCGCACGAGGGTTCGTTGTTGCTGTGGGCGTGCATTCTCAGCGTGTGGACGCTGGCGGTGACGGTGTTCAGCCGCAGCCTGCCGCAGGCGATGGTCGCGCGCGTCATCGCGGTGATGGGTCTGATCAGCGTCGGCTTCCTGCTGTTCATGCTGGCGACGTCGAATCCCTTCGATCGCCTGTTCCCGGCGGCGCTCGAAGGCCGCGATCTCAATCCGCTGTTGCAAGACCCCGGCTTGGTGTTCCATCCACCGATGCTCTACATGGG
>JACRMO010000011.1 GCA_016214925.1 Gammaproteobacteria bacterium | reverse complement strand
TCTCGCGGCGGGTGCCGCGCTGTTCATCGACTATGGCTATCCACGACGCGAGTATTATCATCCCGAACGTGCGCGTGGCACGCTGCTATGCCATTATCGCCACCGCGCGCATGCCGATCCGCTGTGCTTGCCAGGCTTGCAAGACATCACCGCGCACGTCGACTTCACGGCCGTCGCGGAGGCCGCCGATGCCTTGGGATTCGGCGTGGACGGTTTTGCCGCGCAGGCACATTTTCTGCTGGATGCGGGTATTGAGCGGTTGCTGGCCGCGGCCATGAACGGTGCGGCCGGTGATGATCTGCGCCTCGCGGCACAGACCAAAACCTTATTACTGCCCGGCGAGATGGGCGAACGTTTCAAGGCGATGTTGTTGGTGCGCGGGCTGAATAAACCTGTTTCCGGATTCGGTGGCCGCGATCTGCGCAGTCGTCTATAACAAGCCCGTTAACGCGGGCCTCACATGAACAAAAGGACAGTCAGTGGATTTGATTTTGTTTCTCAAAGCGCTTTGCCTCGGTGTGGTCGAGGGGCTCACCGAGTTCCTACCTATTTCCAGTACCGGTCACCTGATCCTTGTCGGCGATCTGCTGGGTTTCAATGACGCCAAGGGCAAACTGTTCGAAATCGTGATTCAGTCCGGCGCGATACTGGCGGTGTGCTGGGAATATCGGGTGCGCTTGTGGGGCGTGGTGCAAGGCTTCGTGAAGCGAGACGCGGCGGCAACGCGTTTTGTGGCCAATCTGCTGGTGGCGTTCCTGCCCGCCGCAGTGCTTGGTTTGTTGTTCGCCACGGCGATCAAGGAGCACCTGTTTCATCCCGTGCCGGTGGCGCTCGCCTTCATCGTTGGAGGGCTGCTGATTCTCTGGGCGGAGCGCAGAGTGCACACCATCCGGATTCATGAAGTCAGTGATATGGATTGGCGCGACGCACTGAAAGTCGGCTGCGCTCAAACGCTGGCGCTGATCCCGGGCACTTCACGTTCCGGCGCAACCATCATCGGGGGCTTGTTCTTTGGACTGTCACGCCGCGCGGCCACCGAGTTCTCCTTCTTCCTGGCGATTCCTACCCTGATCGCGGCGACCTTGTATGACCTGTACAAACATCGCGACCTGCTCCAGGCCGATGACCTGGGTATGTTCACCGTGGGTTTCGTGGCCTCGTTCATCAGCGCCTTTGTGGCGGTGCGTGGCCTGCTGCGTTATATCAGCCGTCACGACTTCTCCGCGTTCGCCTGGTATCGCATCGTGTTCGGCGGCGTGGTGCTGGTCACGGCCTATACCGGCATCGTGGAATGGACTGCCGCTTGAGGTAAGAGCGCGGGTGATGCGGGGTTCCATGAAGCATATCTACCCGTAGGCCCGTCAGCTTTCTTAACAACCCTCAGAGCCCCGGGGTATCCAATAGAACTCTATGAAAAATAGTTGGTTGGCCTTCTCCGCCAGCCGCAGACCGGGTCAGCTCTTGTCGGTATATCTAACGCTAGGCGTGGGCGCAGACCGGCCAGCTTAGGAAAATCCGCTGTAAATATGTTGGTCTGATCGCAGGGCTGGCGCTCGCATTGAGCGTATCGGCGGCGACCAGCTGGCCGACATCGGCGCCGCAACCGAAACAAACTCGCACTGCCGAGACCGCGACGATGTTGAAGGCGGACGACGCCTCCCCCGTGCCCGCCCCGGTGTTATTCCTGGCCGGTGGATTGTTAGGCCTGGTTGCATTTCTGCGCTGGCGACAGCGCATGAGAGAGTGAAGGTATGTGTATTCACGGCCTGTAAACGGCGCTGAGCTGCGAACAGTCCGTTTCTATGCAAGACGCCTTCGCGACCATGCCCACCAGGGCAGCCTCTCGGCGCAAGCGCCTCACCCCCAGGCCACTTCAACCTGATGCCGTTGTTCCCTCGGCCCGATCGCTAACCCGATTGTTCTGGTGGCGCGAGCTGCGCATAGAGATCTTCAATGGCATGGGCGCGCAGTTCGCGCAGACGATGCCCCAGCGCGGCGCCCTGTAAACCTTCCGCTGCCAGTGACTGGGCATTCACGGCGCGCGCCGCACCGCTGGCGGCGCGGAACAGATCGGCCTGCGGATACGGGCGCTCTTCGAGCCCGCTGCGGCCGCGAATATCCGCTTCGCAGGCGAGCAGAAATTCCTCAAGACGTTCCGGTTGCCGGAAGGCATCCAGATTCGACAGCGTTTCGAGCAAGGTGCCCGGGCGCAGAGAAAACGCGCGGTGACAATGGCTGTGATAGCGCGCGACCTTTACCGCGAGATCGCGGAAATCGTTCGGCACCCGCAGGCGTTTGCACAGATCTTCCACCAGCGCGACGCTGCGTTGTTCGTGACCGATATGCCGTGGCAGGACATCCGCCGGCGTTTCGCCCTTGCCCAGATCGTGCACCAGCGCCGCGAAGCGCACCCTGGCTTTTGTCGATAACCGCGCGGCTTGATCCAGGACCAGCAGGGTATGCACACC
Organism: Gammaproteobacteria bacterium; assembly: GCA_016214925.1. Lineage (GTDB taxonomy): Bacteria > Pseudomonadota > Gammaproteobacteria > Thiohalobacterales > Thiohalobacteraceae > JAHJQQ01. The sequence goes on along the minus strand of JACRMO010000011.1, from coordinate 8,017 downwards.
GGTATCGACCTCGGGATGGTGATGCGCCGGTTGCGGCACGCCGAACAGCCGCGCCAGCTCTGGAAAAATCACCGCCAGCGCGCCGCAACGATGCAACACCTCGAAATACCGGCTCGGTACATCTTCATTCAGCGCCTTGAGGGTTTCCGCCCAGACGCGCTCGGGTACCAGATGATCGGCCTCGCCAGACTCGACCATGCGTTGCATCAGCGCATGCGTGTCATGGGCGACTTTGAAATTCCATTTGGCGAAACGTGCCGCGAAGCGTGCCACGCGCAGGATGCGCACCGGATCTTCGACGAAGGCCGGCGAGACATGCCGCAATAATCCCTGCGCGATATCCTCGCGGCCATTGAAAGGATCAATGAGCGTGCCGTCAGTGGCTTCGGCTATGGCATTGATGGTGAGATCGCGGCGGCGCAGATCCTCTTCCAGCGTGACCTCGGGGCTGGCATGCACGACAAAGCCTTTATAGCCCGGCGCGGTTTTGCGTTCGGTACGCGCCAGCGCATATTCCTCGTGCGTGACCGGATGCAGGAATACCGGGAAATCCTTACCGACCGGGCGATAACCGTAGCGGATCATCTCCTCGGGTGTGGAGCCGACGACAACCCAATCGCGCTCCTTGACCGGGAGTCCGAGCAATTTGTCGCGTACCGCACCGCCGACGAGATAGACGTTCATGGTTCGATTGTGCGTTCTAGCTTCAGCCGCGCCGCGCCAGTCCGCGGAAGCGTTGATAACCCGCGCGCGCCGAACGTTGGGCGAGATAACCGGGCACTACCGCATCGATAGAGGTTGGCGAAATGCCCAGCGTGGTCAGATAATTCTGCTGACAGACGCTCTCCTTCTGCAGTGACCAGTAGTTGTCGCGACTGAACGGTTTGCCCGGCACGTATTCCAATGCGCACGCCTGCATCCAGGACAGTCCATCGCTGAGTTTCCAGATGCGCCGGCGCACGCCGATCTGACGCGCGGTGTATTCGACCAGTTCCACCAAGGTATAGGTTTCCGGACCGCACAGATCGCAGTGCTTGCCGATGCTGCTGGGATTTTCCAGCGCACGCGCCATCGCCTCGACCACATCGCCGACATACACCGGCGCGAAACGACTGTCGGCGCAGGCCAGCGGGAACAGCACCGGCGTGATGCGCAGCAGCGTGGCGAAGCGGTTGAAGAAGCTGTCGCCGGGGCCAAAGATCACCGAGGGTCGGAAGCTGGTGACTTGCAGACCGTGCGCCGCCACATGTACCAGATCCTCGCCCTGACCCTTGCTGCGCAGGTAATGACTGTGCTCCTCGCGCGGATACGCGTTGAGCGCGCTCATATGCAGCAGGCGTTTCACCCGGCTGGCGCGCATTGCCTCGACGATCTCGCGCGGCAGTTCAATGTGCGCGCGATCGAAGCCGAGGCCGGGTTCGCGATGGCCGCGCTCGTTGAGGATGCCGACCAGATTGATCACCGCCGTGCAATCGACGAACAGTTTGCGCAACACCGCCGGCTCGTAGATGTTCGCCTCGATCAGTTGCACGCGCGGATTCACCAGCAGATCGCGGTGGCGTTCGCGGCGGCGGGTGGGTACGCGCACGGTATAGCCGGCGCGCGTCAACCGGTTGATGAGGTGATGGCCCACGAAACCGGTGCCGCCGATGATGCAAATGAGTTTCTCTGACATACCGCGCGCTGTCTCTATAGAGGTTATTGTCGGGCCATAGTGGCGAGGCCGGCCGAGGAGGTCAAGGGGTTGGTCAAGGACAGAGAGCAAAACGAATGGCCGGGGACAGATTTCAAATCCGTCCCCATGCTCGATGCTTCAGCGTGGCGCGATGTTGGCCGGCATGCGCGTATGCAGCGGCGTGATCGGACGTTGCAGGCGCGCGTCGTAGATGGTCGCGAAGGCCAGCACGTTGCGCACATAGCCGCGGGTTTCGCTGAACGGGATAGTGTCGACCCACAGCGGCGTGGGCATGGGCTGCGCCTGTGGCAGCCAGCGGCGTACCCGCCCTGGCCCGGCATTGTAGGCGGCGGTGGCCAGTACCTTGTTGCCGAGGCTGTCCAGCGTCTGCTTGAGATACTGACTGCCGAGACGGATATTCGTCCCTGCCTGCAATAAATCCACGCTATCCGGCTTGGGCAGCTTGAGCAGGCGCGCCATGTCCGCGCCGGTGCCCGGCATCAATTGCATCAGTCCGAGCGCGCCGGCCGCCGAACGCACATCGACAATGAACGCGCTCTCCTGACGCATCACACCCATGACCCAGGCCGGATCGATCTGCAACGGCGCGGCGACGCGCTGAACGTCCTGCGCATGCAGCACTGGAAAACGCAGCTCCAGATCGTCCAGATGCCCGGATTTCCCGGCGGTGAAAATGGCGCGGTCGTGCCAATTCCAACGGTGCGCGAGCAAGGCCGCGCGTTCGAGATCGCGCGGCGATAAAGCGCGCGTGCCGAACGTCCATTCGCGGCGCGCGTCGTAGATGAGTTGCGCCCGTAGCAATTCGCCGGCACGCAGCAGTGCCGGATGCTGTCGCTGCAATTCCGCCAGCTCCACATCGGTCGCGGTGATCGGCCGATGTTTCAGGCTGTAACTCATGCGCAGCGCATCGGCGGCGAGGAAACCGTGATAGGAGCGTTCCGTCGCCAGCGCCCGCAATACCGGTTGTGCCGCCGTGCCATTGCCGAGCGCGATCTGCGCCTGCGCCCACCAATAGCGCCATTCGCCTTCTTTGGCTTCGTCCTGTGGCATGGCGTCGATGGTATCGATGAGCGCGGGCCAATCGCGGTACAGCAAGGCGCTGCGCGCCTGCCAGGCGCGCACGCTTTCGTCGCGCGCCGACTCGGGTACCTCGGCCAGCCATGTGTGCGCTACCGGCAAGCGTTTGTACGCGGCTTGCAAGGCGATGGCGCGCAGGGTCTGTGCGTGTTGATCGGCGCTGAACGCATAGCGGTTGTGCAACGACGCCCACCATTGATACGCCGCCACGGCATCGCTGCGCGCCCAGCGGCGGGCGGCATCGGCAAGAATCTCGCGCGCCTGCGGGCCATCGGTCTGCAAGCGCGGTTGTGTCGCCGCCGTACTCGGGCGTTCATGCACCGTGCGCCACACGCTGACCCAGGCACGCTCGGTCTCCGGCAGCGACTTGGCGAGGAATGCCGCCAGGCTCAAGGTGTTTTCGTCCATGGCGAGGCGGATGCGCTGCCAAATCAGCGTCGCGGTCATGCGCGGGCTGGCGTTCAGAACGTCGAACACCGGATCGCAAGCGGTGGGTTGGGCGTGACCGACCGTCCAGAGATCGGTCGCGGTATCCAGCCAATCCTCGGTGGGTGGTGTGCGTTGGGTCGCGCGCAGATAGGCGCATTGCAACGCCACGTCCAGCGTATCCGGGTTATATAACGTAATGAACTCGGGCCACTGCTGCTGACGTGCCAACTGTTCCAAGCGATCTTGGCGCAGACGCTCGGCCAGCGGCGAATCCGCGGCCTCGGCGAGGAACGCGCGCACCTCCGCTTCGTCGGCCGTGGCGAGTCGCGCATTCAGTTGGTCGTAGCGCAGATAGATGTACAACGGATAGTCGCGCAACTGTGTGGCGAGCTGCTCGAAGCGCGCGGTCTGGCCGTCGCGCAACGCCTGGCGCGCGGCGAGGAAACTGGTCCGGTCGGCGGCCCACTGGAGTGAATAGGGATCGGCGGCCAGTGCATTTGTGCACAGCAGCACGCTCCAGAGCAAAAGACAGTTACGAAATCCGGCGTTCATCCACTATAGTAAACCCCAATTGGATATAGTTGGCCAACGACAACAAGCATGGACAGACGAGGGTAATCGGCACATGGCATTCAAATCCATCAATCCGGCCACCGGCCAGACCGTCAGGATCGTCGAGACTTGGAACGAGATGCAGCTCGAACAGGCGCTCGCCGAGGTCGCGGCGGCAACACCCGCCTGGGCCGCCAGCAGTGTTGAAATGCGTGCCGAGGCATTGCGTCGCGTGGCGACGGTCCTGCGCGTGCGCCGCGACGAACTGGCGCGGCTGATCTCGCTGGAAATGGGCAAGCGCATTGTCGAGGCGCGCGGTGAAATCGAAAAGTGCGCCACCGGCTGCGAATACTACGCGGCCCACGGCGCCGAGTTCATCGCCGATGAAGTCATCGAAAGCGACGCCGGCCGCAGCCTGGTTGCCTATCAACCGCTCGGCACCGTGCTCGCGGTCATGCCGTGGAATTTCCCGTTCTGGCAGGTGTTCCGCTTCGCCGCGCCGGCGCTGGTGGCCGGCAACACCTGCGTGTTGAAGCACGCCTCCAACGTGCCCGGCTGCGCACTCGCCATCGAAGAGGTGTTCCTGGAGGCCGGCCTGCCGGCGGGCGTGTTCCGTTCGCTGATGATCCCGGCCGGACGCGTGAGTCGCGTCATCGAAGACAAGCGCATCCATGCCGTCACACTCACCGGCAGCGAACCGGCCGGGCGTTCGGTCGCCGCCACCGCAGGCGCACAGATCAAGAAGAGCGTGCTCGAACTCGGCGGCTCCGATCCGTTTGTCATCCTCGAAGACGCCGATCTCGATCTGGCCGTGAAGAACGCCGTCGCTTCGCGCTTTCTCAACACCGGACAGTCCTGCATCGCCGCCAAGCGCTTCATCCCGGTCGCGGCGATCGCCGACGAATTCGTCGCGCGCTTCAAGATGGCGGTGGAAGAACTGCGCTTCGGCGATCCGCTGTTGGAGGCCACCACGCTCGCACCCATGGCGCGTGTCGATCTGCGCGACGAGCTGCATCAGCAAGTCATCGACAGCCTGATGAAGGGCGCCGTGGCCGTGACCGGTTGCCGGCCCATCCCCGGCGAAGGCGCTTATTACGAAGCCTCGATCCTCGATCACGTCGTGCCCGGTATCCGCGCCTACGCCGAAGAATTCTTCGGCCCGGTGGCGATTGTGATCCGCGCGCAAGACGAAGCCGACGCGCTGCGCATCGCCAACGACAGCCCGTTCGGTCTCGCCGGCAGCGTGTGGACGCGCGATAGCGCGCGCGGCGAACGCGTCGCCCGCCAGATTCAAGCTGGCGCCGTGTTCGTCAACGGTCTGGTCAAGAGCGACCCGCGTCTGCCGTTCGGCGGCATCAAACGCTCCGGCTATGGCCGCGAACTGTCGCGCCACGGCCTGCGCGAATTCGTCAACACCAAGACCCTCTGGATTCGATAATCCGGGGATTCGATAACCTGGGGATTCGATAGCCTGGATTCGCTAGCCGTCTATCTCGCCCTCGGCGCCAGCGCCGGTTTGCTCGCCGGCCTGTTCGGTGTCGGCGGCGGCCTGATCATCGTGCCGGTGCTGGCCTGGGTGTTCACCGCGCACGGCATGGACGCCGCCGTCATCATGCACCTCGCCATCGGCACCTCGCTGGCAAGCATCTGGCTCACCTCCTTGATGTCCATCCGCGCGCACCATCAACGCGGCGCCGTGAACTGGCCGCTGGTGCGCAAACTCGCAATCGGCATCGTGATCGGCGCGCTCGCCGGCTCCGTGGTCGCCGACCGGCTGCCGACACACGCACTCCAGCGCATCTTCGGCGTGTTCGAATTGTTCGTCGCCGCGCAGATGCTGCTGGTCAGTCGTTTCGAAGCGCATTTCAATCTGCCCGGCAGACTCGGACTCACCGTGGCCGGCAGCATCATCGGCATCGTATCCGCGATCATCGGCATCGGCGGCGGCACGCTCACCGTGCCGTTTCTGGTGTGGTGCCGCGTGCCTATGATCCAGGCTGTCGCAACGTCCGCGGCCTGCGGTCTGCCGATCGCCATTGCCGGCGCGTTCGGTTTCATCCTCACCGGTTGGAATGTCGCGCAGTTGCCCGAATGGAGCAGCGGTTATCTCTATTGGCCCGCCTGGCTCGGCATCGTCATCGCCAGCAGCCTCACCGCTGGTCTCGGTGCGCGCCTCGCGCATAAATTGCCGGCGGCACAGTTGCGACAGTTGTTCGCGCTGTTGCTGCTGGGGATGGGGGTGAAGATGTTGGTGGGGTGAGGGTGGTGTCGCCCTGTAGGAGCGGGCTTGCCCGCGAACATAAGACTGGTTTCCTAAGTGTCAGAGCAACTATCGCTGCCAGCTTGTAGCGTAATTCGCAACACACTATGATTTCGGCATAAGGGACTACGCCGTTATTTCGAGGATTATCACTGATGGCCATGCACAATCCACCACACCCTGGAGAGTTTATCCGGGAGGTTTACCTCAGCCCGTTCGGTATCAGTGCGCGTCAGGTGGCCGACAGCCTGGGCGTTTCCGCATCCACGTTCAACCGAGTGCTGACGGGAGAGAGCAGTATTTCTCCCGAGATGGCGCTACGCCTGTCGAAAACCCTTGGGCGGTCTCCGGAGAGCTGGTTGGCGATGCAGGACCAGTACGATTTGTGGCATGCGCGACAAAACGTGGATCTTAGGCGTGTTCGGAAGCTCAATGTGTCGGCGGCATAACCTCTCCTGAACCTGGTTCAGTTGCTAGGCCTGGAAAGAGCGAAGGTTCTCGCCAGGGCATTGAGGTGCCATCCAGCGGTGCTTGTTTTTCCTGGTTGGGACGTTCAGCAGGAGTCTGCTGCTTAGAACATTACTGTCTGTGCTATCAAGCCACGCGAGGGACCGCCATGCTTGTCAAAACCATCCGCAAACCCGGCGAGCCCGGGACCCACAACCTGCTCAAACGTTTCGGCGAACGCCTCGTTTGCGTGCGTTATCGTTACGACCCGATACAGCGCAAGCGTTACAAAACGGCCGAGATCATCGTGGCCGAAGAGGACTGGCTGCCGCCGCCGGAACCTGAACTGCCTGCCGAGCCGCCGCAATCACAACAGCAACAGCGCGTAGGCATCCGCATTGCTTACCACGAACGCGAGCTGCGACAGAAGGTCAGCGCGGCCGGTGGGACCTGATCGCAGCGGGAACGCTTATGGCATTTGTCCAGGGATGTCGTCGACCGCCTTGGCTTGCGCAAACGGGTCGTGCGGGGATAAGGTGGAGGCAACAAATATTGTCTAGTACGGAATTCCTATATGTAGTACGAACGTACTATTGAGCATTACCTGTTTGCATGACAGATTTTGTAGGAGCGGCCTTTGGCCGCGAACCGGCATTTGTAGGGCTATTCGCGGGCAGAGCCCGCTCCTACAGGTGTAAGGTTAATATGTAAGTCTCAGTAGGTACTAGATACTATGTTCCATATTTATAGTTGGGCGTCATAACATGCTGCGTCGCTTAGCAACCAGAATCGCTATTTTCAGACTCTGCCGCCGTGCCAAACAGCAGGCAGAGCGTCGCGGTGTCCGCGCATCAATATATTGGCTTGGCGCGTACTACATTCATCCCAAGCACCTTGCAGTAATCGTTCGGGTAGGCACGGACCAAGAGAAAGCCAGATTGAACAACGACAACACTTTCCTCGCCGACGTGCGGAACGAATTGGCTTCTGTGAGCTATCCCGTCGAGGGACGCGAAGGCGTCGGCTTCGAAGTCGAATCCTACGAAACCGTAGTCCGTGACTTCGAGGGTAGTTGGTATTACAGGTTCAAATGAATATGCTGCGAACATTCCCTTCTCATTCAATCGCCGTATCGCCAGCGCCGACTTTTCTTGTGGCTTGTCCTCCGGTAGCCAGTCACAGCACCACGCCCAACTCGGCGGTCGACCCCGTTCGCTTCGCTCTCTGGGCGCTGCGCGATAAAGCTGCGCAGCGCCGGTCACCTCTACGTTATGCCTCGGAATAGAAACGATGGACTCATTTGAAACGCTTGTAGGCTCCCTGCTAGAGAAGGATGGTTTTTGGGTCCGAACAAGCGTGAAGGTCGAACTCACACCCGAAGAAAAAAGAAAAATCGAGCGGCCTTCCTCGCCTCGCTGGGAGCTAGATCTCGTGGCGTATAAAGCCAAGTCAAACGAACTGCTGGTAGTGGAGTGCAAATCCTTTCTGGATTCTCCTGGGGTAAGGGCTCGCGGCTTGGATGGAACGGATAAAAAGGAGGGAAGCCGTTACAAGCT
>JACRMO010000010.1 GCA_016214925.1 Gammaproteobacteria bacterium | reverse complement strand
GACCAGCTAATTGAAGTAGATCATCTGATGCGCTCATGAAACTATTCCTCAACGTACAAAGACTTGGTTATGCCAATGACCAGAATTGGACACCCAGCACCGCCACCGCCTTGAATTCTTGGTAGGAGCTTACTCATGTGAGTAGTAGACGCCCCGTAAGAAGAACCGCGACCAAGCTCCTTGAAGATGTCCTGAAGCTCGTCACAACGCGTGATGATGACGCCAACGCTAATTGCTCGAAGCTCGAATAGTAACCGAAAGTTGTTCAAGTCGCGATCAAAAAATGGGTCTTTATTATTCCATTCGATCTCAAGTGCGACGCGATTTTTGAAGCAATCAACTTTGTGGGTTGGAGAGTCGATTGTGTTTTCATCAACGACTACCTTTGTAGAAAACCCCTTCTCCGCCCAACCACGGTCATAGAATTTCTGATCTATGTAGCCTGATAACTCTGATTTATTTCCACCTTCTTTAGCAATCCATCTTTTCTTGAGGCGAAATTCGCTTAGGACGGCAATTATGTCTTCCCATTCACCGGGGAAATCTTCCTTGAGGATAGCGCAAGCATGCTTCCATTCGTGCACCTCATATTTCTCCCTTATTGAGGCCGGAAGCAGTTCGATACTCATGTGCTCTCCTATGGGTGTGGATGAATCTTTCAAATTTGCCTAACTACAATTGGGGAGCCTAAATGCACCGTTCGGTTTTTGGTTGTCGATAGATCAACACGTTAACCTCCCGCAACGGAGCCTAAACGAAATCGCTAACGGGACTCGAAGGCGCGTAGGCAGGGTAATTGAAAATCAGGCCCTGAGCCAAGTGCCTCTCCCTGTCGGTGCCAGCCGTCGGGGTGCCCTTTCTTTTGGTTCGTTTTCTTTGGGCAAGCAAAGAAAATGAACCCGCGCAGCCGGCGCGGGAAAAAGGCATAGGTGAGCAGCTGCTCTCCGCATTAGGAGATTGCTTCGCTCCGTTCGCAATGACGGATTACACATAGCAATCCCTAATGCCCCTCCAACTTCGCCAGCTCCCGCAATATCCCCAACACCAATTTCTGTCCCGCGTCACCCATGCCCTCGCACAACTTGTCCGCGTCGCGTTCGCCCGTGACCAGCGGTCGCACGATGCCGGCCAAGCGTGCCATGTCGACGCCGGCTTGCAGCATTTGCGTGACCATGTTGGCGACCAGTTGCAGGGCTTCGAGGCTGCCGCCGCGCGCGGCGTGGATCATCGCGGCCAAGCCCGGCGCGGCCATGTTGGCGTCGAATTCCTGCGACAGGTCGGGCAAGGTGGCGGGGTTTTGCAGGCCCATCAAAATGGATTCGATGATGGTGAAGTCTTCGTCATCGAGATTGCGAAAGGCGCCGACTTCGCGTTTCCCGGCGAGGATCTTGCGAATCGCGGCGACCAGATCGGTCCAGCCGTTGTCGCTGGCCTGTTTGAGAATGTCTTCCAGATCGGTGACGACGGCGCGGTTCTGGCAGGCGATCACCACGCGATGAATGAGACCCGCGTGGGCCTGCACGATCTGCTGGGCTTTTTCCGGGAGCGTGGGCATGGCGGTCGGGCCTCGTGGTGGGGGAGGCCCGAGTGTAACCAATGTACACACGGTGCGGAACTGGTACGGAACCGGCCGCGGACGAGTATTTGTTAATGCTGCGCGCGTATGCCATGCGCGGGCGCGCGCCAGGCCATCAACACGGCCAGCAGCGCCAAGGCCCAGACGATGACCGCGCCGCTCGGCAGGTCGTACACGGCCGAGGCCGCCAGTCCGAGCGCGTAGCCGGCGATGCCCAATCCATACCCCAGCCACAGACGGCGCGTAGCGGAATAGTTGCGCGTCGCCAGTGCCGGCACGATCAGCGTGGTGAACACCAGATACACGCCGACCAGTTGCACCGAGGCGGTCACGGTCACGGCGAACAGCGCATAGAAGCCGAGATGGCCCAGGTGTTTGCCGATGCCGAACCACAACGCCAACACCGCGCCATACAGCACCAGCACCGGCAGCAAATCGCCCGGCGCCACCCACAGGATTTGTCCGACCAGCAAGTCCTTCAGCTGTTCGCCGCCGTGCGGATTGTTGGCGAGCAGCAGCTCGCCGGCGCTCGCCTCGAGCACGAACAGCACGCCGATCAGCGCCTCTTGCACCTTGGGCCATTGCTTGTCGCTCCAGGTCAGTAGCACGGCGCCGAGCAGTGCCGCGCTCACGGCGGCGAGTTGCGTCGCCCAGGCGTGTTCTTCCCAACCGAAGGTGTGCGCCGCGCTCACGCCGAGACCGGCGATCTGCGCGATGGCGAGATCGATGAACACAATCCCGCGACTGAGCACCTGCTGGCCGAGCGGAACATGCGTGGCGACGACCAGGAGACCGGCCAGAAAGGCCGGTCCCAGGATCATGATACTCAAACCATCGAGATTCATTTGAGCGCACCGAGCAGTTGCGCGAGCGTGTCGTCGAACAGCGCGAACAAATCCTGCGCGTTGTCGTTGCCGCCCACGGTGAAGGGCAGTTCCACCGCCGGTAGACCGGTTTGCTTCGACAACCATTCCGAGGAACGTCCGTCTTGATAGGCCGCGCGGATCACCATGCGCGCGGGGTGTTGGCGCAGTTGCGTCAGCACCTCGGCCAGATAACCGCTGGACGGCGGAATGCCCGGTTTGGGTTCCAGCGTGGCGACCTCGACGAGGCCCAGCCAGTCCTGCAAATACACCCAGCTCTTATGTTGCACGACGATGGACACGCCGCGCAGCGGCGCCGCTTGTTGTTGCCAACGTTGCATGGCCTGTTGCCAGCGCGCGGCGAAATCCTGATGGCGCTGTGCGTAGAACGCCGACTGCGTGTTGTCGACTTCCGCCAACCGTTGCGCCAATGCCTGCGCGACCTTGGCGATGTTGCGGGGGGCGGTCTGGATGTGCGGATTGCCATACGGATGCACATCGCCTTCGGAGCGATCCAGGCGCGTCGGCGGTTCGAGCATGCGCACCGATTCGGCCGCCATGAAATACCCCGGCTTGCCCGGCAACACCGTGTCGTTACTGCCTTGGCGCAACAGCACCGGCAGCCAGCCGACCTCCAACTCCGCGCCGGTACACACCACCAGATCGGCCTTGCGGATCTGTGCGATCAGACTCGGTCGTGCCTGTATCTGATGCGGGTCTTGCAAGGCCGTGGTCGCGGTGTACACAGTCACCTTGTCGCCGCCGAGTTCCTGCGCCAGCGCGGCCCATTCGGGTTCGCAGGCGAAGACATTCAGGGCGGCCGCGCTGCGCACCGTCAGCAGCAGCGCGAACATCAGCAAGATTTTTTGCATTTTCATAACGTGTTCTCCTAAGCGTGCGCGGCCGTGCCGCGCTTACGCATCGATCAGAATTGATGTCCGCCGTGGGCGCCGACACTCATGATGTATTGCAGGAAAAACTGGTCGTCGCTCACCGGCTGCGAGTCGTCGCGGTTGTATTGCACACGCAGGCGGCTGAACTCGCTGTTGGAGAAATCCAGCATCGCACTGCTGCGGTGTGGCGTGTGTCCCAACGTATCCAGCACCGTGCCGGCGAAGGCCGCGCCCGGGTCGTCTGCCTCGAGCCGGTCGTAGCGCAGACCGATGCGCCAGCGCGGCATGAACTGATAGATGGCTTGTGTATACCAGCCGTTCTGATCGGCGTCGTAGTCGAGGCCGTTGAACCGGCCGTCTTCGTTGCGTTGCAGGTATTCGGTCTGGAACTTGAAATTTGTGGTCTTGGCATTGCCGTGCGGCGCCCACTTCCAGACGAAGTCGGCGATACTTACGTTGCTGTCGCCGTCGAACACATCCGGCGTGGCGCCGGTCTCGCGGCCTTCCGCTTGTGCGCGCAACTGCGACAGGCCCGCGCGCCAACTGTGGCTGTCGCCGACATCGCCGCCGATATGCACGAACGCATTCGTCGTGCCGCGACCGTCGTCGGCCGCGCCACCGGCCGGGAAGGCATCGCCGCGCATCCATTCGGCACCGAACTCCACGAACAGATCGGTGGGTGCCAGCCAACGCAGTTGCACGCCGTCGTCGCCGTACTGATTGCCGAGCAGGGCGCGATACGCCAAGGGCGTGTCGACGAAGTCCCAGATATGGGCGTGCTGTTCGTTGAGATAACCGATACCGGAGAACAGCCGGCCGAATTTGAGCGTGAAGCCTTGCGGCAAGGCCGTCGTCTGGATATAGGCCTCTTCGACGTCGACGCCGCCTTCCGGTGCCAGCGCGGCGGTGAGGTTGCCATAGAATTTATCGTCCACGTTGGCGCTGATGACCAGTTCGGACTCGCCCAGCGAGAAGCCGCGTTCGCCTGGACCAGTTTCTCCGCCCAGCGCAAAGCCGGGAATCGCATAGGTGTCCGGATCGTTCGAGAGATCGCCATAGGTGCCGGACAGAATGGCGCTGATGGCGGGATTGAAGGCGTTTGCCGAGGCGCTCGGTGGCGCCGTGACGGGTGCCGTCGCGGCGGCCTGTGCCTCCGCTGCCGTCTGTTTGGCGGCCTGCGTCTCCGCCTCGGCGTGCGCAAGCCGTGCTTCCAGGGCCTGGATGCGCTGTTCGTAGTCGGCCTGCAAGGATTGGATCTGCTGACGTATCGCGGCGAGTTCGTCAGGTTTGGCGGCGGCCGACGCGAAGGCCGGCAGCAGGGCGAGCGTCATGCTCACGGCAAGTGTGCGGGTTTTCATAGTGTCCTCGAATGTGATCATGTGCTGCACAAACACAGGCCGTGCAGCCAATAGCGAATCGGGTATCAAGTCTTGTATCGATTGGGCCAACGGGCCGGACTCGGTACCTGGGTTGATTCAGATCAGAGGAAAGACGGCGGTGCGCGCGCGGAAAAATAGCGGATGGAAGCGGATGTGAACTCTGCAACCGCCACGACGGGCGGCTGTTCGGTGGTTGTGGACAAGGACAGCGCCGACGCCGCGCTGGGCAGTGCGTGCCCCAAATGACTGGCAGCCAGACATTGAACGCAGTCGGTCTCGCCGCCGTGATGCGTGCTCAGGTGTTGGAAGAGTCCCGCATAGGCAAGCAACAGGGCCGCGACCACCAACAGGAGGGCGCGCCGATGCAGCTTGATGTGGAACAGGCTGAACATGGTCGATTACGAAGGTGGTCCAATGCCGGGTCGCGGGGTGATCTCGCGCCGTTACACTAACGTAGCCATCGGGCGGGTTCAAGGTTTCTTTGGCGGTGCAATGATTCCGTTGTGGTGTATTGGATGCTCCAGGGCGTTCGTTCCCGTCTTGCGCGGTTGGATTTGCAAACAGGGTTTAGGGCCTTAGTGGGAATGTTGATGGTGGGTATCTGGAAAGTGTGGGTGTGTGTGCTTCAGTGACGTGTGGTGGTGCGGGTGGCTGTGCGGTTCCGCGCCGTTCCATTCGAAATCGTGTGCATGCTGGTGATGCTCATCGTGTACATGTTCGTGCGTGTGGAACAGCAGGTCGTGCTGGTGTTCGTGTTCGTGATGTTCGGTCAGGTGCAGCCAGACACCGAATCCCATCAGCGCGCTGGCGATCAGCAACGGCAGCGTCGGGGGTTCACCCAGCAGCAGCGCCAATACCGCGCCGAAAAACGGCGCTACCGAAAAATAGGCGCCGGTGCGTGCCGTGCCGAGGTGGCGCAGGGCAACGACGAACAGCGCGAGGCTGACACCGTAGGCGAGCAGGCCGACCAGCATCGCGCCGAGTGCCGGTAGCCACGCTGGCCAGTGCGCGCCGAGGACCATTGCGATGGTCAGATTGACGCCGCCCGCAACGAGCCCCTTGGTCGCGGCGATCCAGGTGGCGTCGGTCAACGAGACCTTGCGGGTGAGATTGTTGTCCAACGCCCAGGCCAAACAGGCACCGAGCACGCTGAGCGCGGGCCACAGGCCGGCGAGCCGGGTTTCACCGGGCCAACTCAGGACGACGGCGCCCATCACGATCGTCAACATCCCCAGCGCGATGCGCCGATCGACATTTTCCTTGAACACAAACCAGGCCAGCAGTGCCGTGAACACGCTCTCGGCGTTGAGCAGCAGCGATGCGCCCGACGCGGGCATGCCGGTCAGGCCGAACATCAGCAATACCGGTCCGAGCATGCCACCGCATAGGATTGCACCCAGGAACCAACCCGCCTCCGCGCGCGGCAGCGTCACGGCAGGTGCGCGGCGCGCATATCTATAGAGTGTCAGACCCAGTCCGGAACCCAGGTAGAGCAGACCCGCGAGTAACCACGGGCTGACACTGTCGAGCAGGAGTTTCGCGAGCGGTGTCCCCGCGCCGAACAACAATGCGGCGCCCAGGGCCGCTGGGATGCCGGGTTTGCGGAGGGTGGTTGGCAAGATCATGGTTCAAGACATCGAGTGGGTGGCATGCGTGAACTATATTCTGAACCTTTCCGGGAAACGAGCGTCACAGCAGAGGTTCATGCGTAATTGGATTGACTCCATCACCTTGGACACGTTACTTTGCGGACCGTAGCGCCACGCTGCCTCAACTCAGTGTCAATGATGAACTCGAGATTCCACAGACACACCGCTCGTAGGGATACCATCAGTTGGGCGCTGATCGTGGCGCTGCTGCTGTTGACGCTGTTTCCGTTCCACTATCACCTGCACCATGACCGCAACGCACCGGCCGATGGGTCACCAGCGCGTGACCATGTTGTGGATATTCACGTCGTCGTGGCCCCCGCTGATGTCGACCACCACGGCAACGGTTACGCCCTCGATCCGGCATCGGATATCACCCTCAAGAACAGTAATGTGCAGTTGCCTTCCTTGGTTGCCATCCTGCTTGCCGTGCTGGTTCTCTTGCCGCTGGGCACGCAGGCGTTGCGCCCCGCGTGGTTCGTGTGGAACCTACAGCTCCCCCGTCTTGATCGCCACCGCATCCCCCCGCTGCGCGCACCGCCGCGCGGTTAATCCGCAGTACCTGTTCTGACGGCATCCTTCGTCCATCCATAGCCGCTTGGCCATGGCCCCGTGCATGCCGTCGCTCGACTGAACTTCAATGGGGTCGCCTGCCGGCCCAAGGAATAGGATCGTCATGCTCTTCTCTTGCCTGCGTACCGGGTTGATTACCGGCGTACTGATAGTCTTGCCGTTCTCGGGCGTCATTGCCCAGGAGAATACCTTCGCCGTCTCCGACGAACAGATGCGCGCACTCGGCATCGAGCTGGTGACGCTCGATGCACAGCCCGAAACCGCCGGCGCGCGCTTTCCGGCTCAGGTCGTGCTGCCGCCGCAAGCCGAGCAGGTCGTGAGTGCGCCGGTGGCCGGTCTGGTCAATCAAGTGCTGGTGCAGGAAAACCAAACCGTGACGCCCGGTACACCGCTACTCATCCTGAACAGCCCGGAGTTGGGCGAGTTGCAGCTTACGCTGGTGCAGGCCGCCAATCGGGCGCGTCTGGCGGCGCAAGCCGTGACACGCGAACGCACGCTGTTCCAGGAAGGCATCATTGCGCAGCGGCGCGTGCAGGAAGCGGAAAGCGCCGCGCGCGACGCCGAGGCGGGGCTGATTCAGGCGCGTGCCGCGCTGGAGCTGGCCGGTGTTGACGCGACCGAGATCGATCGCATCGCGGCCAACGCGCGGGTGCGCAGTGAATTGACCTTGACTGCCAAGAACGCCGGCACGGTCACGACGTTGTACGCCAAACCCGGGCAACGGGTCGCGGCGGCCGACCCGCTGCTGCACTTGGCCCGTGTCGATCAGTTATGGCTCGATATTCAAGTACCGAGCGGTGAGGCCTCGCGCTGGAGCAGCGGCGCGCAACTAACCGTCGCCGGCGGCCTCGAAGCGCGGATCCTGAGCGTGAGTCCGATGACGAGCGGCGCGCAGACCGTGCTGGTGCGCGCTCAACTTACCCAGGGCGCGGGCCAGCTCCGGCCCGGCGAGTTCGTCCAGGCCGAGTTGTCCGACGCCGCCGGCGAAGGCTGGAATATTCCCCTCGCCGCGTTGGCCCGTCAGGGCGAGCAGGCCTATATGTTCGTGCGCGCGGCCGACACATTCGTCGCGACGCAAGTCACGGTCCTATCCAGCGCCGGGCAGCGTGCCACGGTTGCGGGCGCGCTCAAGCGCGGCGATCGCATCGCGGTGTCGAGCGTGATTGCCCTCAAGGCCGCATGGCAGGGACTCGGCGGCGCCGAGGAGGAATGACGTCATGCTTAACTGGATCGTACAATTCTCGCTCGCGCAGCGGACCTTCATCCTCATCCTTACCGCGCTCCTGATCGGCGCCGGTTGGTACGCGTTTCGGCAGTTGCCGATCGATGCGTTCCCGGACGTGGCCAGCACCCAGGTCAAGATCATCCTGAAAGTGCCGGGCATGACGCCGGAGGAAGTCGAGAACCGCGTCGCCGTGCCCATTGAAACCGAAATGCTCGGCATTCCGCGCCAGAGCATGCTGCGCACCGTCGTCAAGTACGGCATCGTCGATATCTCGCTCACCTTCGAGGATGGCACCGACATCTACTGGGCGCGCCAACAAGTATCCGAGCGCCTGTCCGGCATCATGGGTGATTTGCCCACGGGCATTGAAGGCGGCATGGCGCCGATCACCACGCCGCTCGGCGAGATGTTCCAGTTCACCGTGGAGCATCCGACGATGAGTCTGATGGAGCGCAAGGCGCTGCTCGACTGGGTGATCCGCCCGGCGCTGCGCACCGTGCCCGGCGTTGCCGACGTCAACGTGCTGGGCGGGGCGACCCGCAGCTACGAAGTGGTGCCCGATCCGGTGCGGATGAGCGCCGCCGGTCTCACCGTCGACGAATTGAAGGCGAAGATCGAGGCCAACAATCGCAACGACGGCGCCGGCCGCTTGCGCGAAGGCGGCGAAGTGTTGCTGGTGCGCAGCGAGGGCAATATCCGCAACCTCGACGACTTGCGCGCCATCGTGGTCGCGGCCAAGGACAAGACACCGATCCGCTTAGGCGATGTCGCCGAAGTCGGGATCGGCGAATTGACCCGCAACGGTGTAGTCACCTACAGCGGCAAGGGCGAGGCGGTCGAGGGACTGGTGCTCGGCCTGGCCGGCGCCAACGCGCGCGCGGTCGTGACCGGGGTCGAGAAAAAGATCGCGGAGATTCAGCCGGGACTGCCCAAGGGCACTACGCTGCGCGTGTTCTACAATCGCGCCGCCTTGGTCGACAAGGCGGTCGGCACGGTCTCGGAGGCGTTGAGCGAGGCAATCGTTCTGGTGCTGATTTTGCTCGGCGTGTTTCTCGGCAATTTCCGTGCGGCACTGACGGTCGCACTGGTGTTGCCGCTGTCGGCATTGGCGACCTTTATCCTGATGCGCCAAGTCGGCATGTCGGCGAACCTAATGAGCCTCGGCGGTCTGGCTATCGCCATCGGCATGTTGGTGGACGCGGCCGTGGTGGTGGTCGAAAACGTGGTGCAACACCTAGCCCACGATCCGACCGCCGGCAAGCTGCCGCGCCTGCATGTGATCTATCGCGCGGTACGCGAGGTCGCGGCGCCGGTCACCACCGGCATCGTCATCATCATCACCGTGTTCCTGCCGCTGCTGACCTTGCAAGGTCTGGAAGGCAAGTTTTTCGTGCCGGTGGCGCTCACCATTGTGTTCGCGCTGGCGAGTTCGCTGGTCCTGTCGCTGACGGTGATCCCGGTGTTGGCCGCGTTCCTGTTGAAATCGGTGCCGCACGAAGACCCGTGGCTGCCGCGCATGCTGTTGCGTGGGTACGAACCCCTGCTCGACAAGGCGTTTCGCAACCAAAAAACGGTCTTCATCGGCGCGGGCGCGTTGCTCGCGCTCGCCGTCGTGTTGTATCTCAATGTCGGCAAGACCTTCATTCCGACCATGGACGAGGGTGACATCGTGGTCGGCATCGAAAAGCTGCCGTCGGTGAGTCTGGAGGAAACGGCCGCGCTCGATCTCAAGATTCAGCAGGCGATCATGCAGGCGATACCGGAAGTCACCGGCATCGTCGCGCGCGCCGGCGCGGACGAGATCGGTCTCGACCCGATGGGCCTGAACCAGACCGATACCTTTCTGGTCTTGAAACCGCGCGACGAATGGCGCATGCCGACCAAGGAGGCGTTGCTGGACGAACTGCGCGGTGTGTTGAACAAACTGCCCGGCACCATCTACAGCTTCACCATGCCCATCGAGATGCGCGTATCGGAAATGATCATCGGCGTGCGCGGCGACCTGGCCATTAAAATCTTCGGTACGGATCTGACGACGCTGAACGAACTCGCGGCCAAGGTCGAAGCCTTGGTCAAAACCGTGCCGGGCAATCAGGACGTGTACACGGTGGCCAACGACGGTGTGCAATATCTGCGCGTGGCGGTGGACCGGCTCGCGGCCGGGCGCTTCGGTCTTTCGGTCGAGGATGTGCAGGAGGCGTTGCGTCTGCAAATTCAAGGCGTCGAGGCCGGCACGGTCATCGAGGGCAAGCGCCGTTTCCCGATTCAGGTTCGCGGTCCGGAAAACCTCCGNNGATTTCGCGCGGCTGCGCATCACCGCGCCGACGGGCGAATCGGTGCCGCTGACGAGCATCGCCCAGTTGGAGCGCGTCGCCGGGCCGGTCAAGATCGACCGCGAACTGGGCAGCCGCTACAGCGTGGTCATCGCCAACGTCAGCGGCCGCGATCTGGTCGGCTTCGTCGAGGAGGCCAAGGCCAAGATCGCCGCCGAGGTGCAACTGCCGGACGGTTATCGCGTCAGTTTCGGTGGCCAGTTCGAAAACCAGCAGCGCGCCGCCGCGCGTCTGGGCGTGGTGACGCCGGTGGCGTTGGTGCTGATCTTCATTATGCTGTTTTCCAGCTTCCGCTCCGTGCGTCAGGCCCTGCTGGTGTTGAGCAATATCCCGTTCGCCCTGGTCGGCGGCATCCTCGGCCTGTGGGTGGCTGGCGAGTACCTGTCGGTGCCGGCCTCGGTGGGGTTTATCGCGCTGCTCGGTATCGCGGTGCTGAACGGCGTGGTGATGGTCAGCTACTTCAACCAACTGCATGCCGAAGGCCTGGCCATCGAGCGCGTGGTGCGGGTCGGTGCCCAGCGCCGCTTCCGGCCGGTGATGATGACGGCGGCGATTACCGCGTTCGGTCTGATCCCGCTGTTGTTCGCCAGCGGACCCGGCTCGGAGATCCAGCGGCCGCTCGCCATCGTGGTCATCGGCGGACTCATCACCGCCACGACGCTTACGCTCATCATCCTGCCCATGCTGTATGCGCGCTTCGCCTTCAAGGAGACTCGTCATGACTGATGTCTGTCTGTCCCTGCTCGGCGCGCCCGAGCTGGAAGAAAAATTGCTGGATCATCTGTTGATGAGTCCGGCCGTCGCCACCTTCACCAGTCAGCGCATTGCCAGTCACGGCGGCCACCCGGCCGACCTCGATCCGGGCGAGCAGGTGCTCGGCCGTGGCGAGGCCGTGCTGGTGCTGGCCGTGCTCGATGCGGCCGATGTGGAACGCTTGCTGATGGAACTGCGCGAGGCATTCGTCGGCTCCGGTTTACGTTATTGGCAGTGTCCGGTGCTGTCTCAGGGGGAATTGTGATGAAACATGGGTGGCTCATTGCAGCGTGGTTGTGGGTGGCTTGTGCATGCGCCGAGCCGGCGATCGAAGTACCGGTGGTGTTGCCGGAAGCCTTGGCGCAGCGTTGGCTGCAAGACGATCCAGCGCTGCAAAACGCGGACAGTGCGTTCGCGGCGGCCCAGGCCGAGGCCGGGCAGACAGCGGCCTCGCCCTATGAATGGAACGCCAGCTACACCCGCCAGCAGCGCGATTACGGCACCGGCCCGAAGTCCGATGAATGGAACGTCGGTGTGGAACGGACCGTGCGACTGCCGAATAAGTACGGCATCGACGCCACCAGTGCCGAAGCCATGCGCGGCGCGGCGCTCGCGCAACGCAGCTTGGCCCGTCGCCAAGCGGTGGAGGCGCTGCTCGGCACGTGGTTCGACTGGTTGCTGGCGCGCGCGGACAAGACCCTGCTCGCCGGACAAGTGGCTTCCACTCAGCAGAGTGTCGCGGCGGTCCGCAAGCGCGTCGAGAGCGGCGACGCGGCGTTGCTGGAACAGCGACTGGCCGAGGCGGAACTGGCCGGCGTGCAACGTCAGGCAAGCGAAGCCGACACGGCGGAAGCCGTGGCCTTGGCCGTGCTCGCGGCACGCTATCCAGTCGAAGGCGTGACGGCGCCGACGTTGCCGGAACCGGCGGCGATTGCACAGGATGCCAACTGGTGGCAAACACGCATCGTCTCGGTCAGCGACCGTTTGGTGGCGACACAAGCGGAACTCGCGCGCGCCCAATCCAGCGCCAAGCGCGCCAAGGCGGATCGCCTGCCGGATCCGACCCTCGGCGTATTCACCGGTCGGGAGGCCTACGGCGACGAACAGATCGTGGGCGTGAGTGTCAGCATCCCCTTGCCCGGCAAGCGCCGCAGCCTCGAAGTGCAGAAGCAACTGGCGCAGGCGGACAGCGCGCGGCAAAACCTGGCCCTCATCGAGCGTGAACTCAACGGCGCGACCCGTTCGACCTACGTTGGCGCGGTGGGGAATTTCGAGCGCTGGAAACTGGCGCGCGATGCCGCCGACACGCTGCGCGACAACGCCCGTCTGGCGCAGAAGGCCTACACCCTCGGCGAACAGGATCTGCAGGCGCTGCTGCTGGCGCGGCGTCAGGCTTTATCCGCCGCGCAGGCCGAAGCTCAAGCGCGCGGCGATGCCCTGCGCGCCTACTACCGGCTGTTACTCGACGCCAAGCTGCTGTGGCCACAGTGGTTGAACGCGCCCGACGCAGCGGGCCAATCCGAACAGCCGTGATCGCGGCGGGCCACTAACGAGCTTTTGGCAAGACCCAGATCGTGTGGCAATACCGCTGGTGCTGGGTAATAGTGCATTGGCGTTAGGTCACGACGTGGTTCTCTGGTTAACCCTGGAAGGTGTCAATCTTGCCAAATCCGGTGCTGTTGACACGATCATCCCCAAGGGCTTCCCGCCAGTTAAAGAGTTATTGGAAGCCTTCATTGAAGGCGGTGGTCGCATAGGCGTCTGCCCGCCGTGCGGAAAAGTACACGGCATCACCAACGACAGCATGATAGAACACGTGGAATGGATGGGCGCTGCCGCCATGATTGAACTGGCACGGGATCGGACCAGCTTTTCGTTTTGAGCAGTTTTTGAATTCGACTAAATTGCTGCGCGTTTTGCAAAGCCGCATCGCCCCGCTGCAATCGATGGTCCCAAGGAGCAGCAGCATGACCGAAAAACTCAAACTGGATTTGTCCCTGATCTTGCCGGATGTTCCCGACGAGCGCGATGCCTGTGTGGGACGACTGACGGAACTGCTGCAAGCCGAAGGCATGGAAAAGGTTCATCTGGTTCGCGAAGACGGCAGCGCCCGCCTGTGCCTGCATTACGATCCGCAGCGGTTCAACGTGAGCCGGGTGCGCGAACTGGCGCAAGCGACTGGGGCCAAGCTCGGCAATCGCTATCACCACGAGAGCCTGCGCATCGACGGCATGGACTGTCCGACCTGCGCCACGGTCATCGAGCATGCTCTGCAACGCACCGATGGTGTGTTGGAAGCGTCGGTGAGCTACGCTGCGGAACGACTGCGCGTGGAATTCGACGGCGAAAAAATCGAGCACCAAGCCATCGTCCGGCGGATCGAGGCACTCGGTTATTCCGTGCGCGAGGAAGGTCACGAGGCTGGATGGTTCGTCGAGCATCGCGAGCTTATTTTCAGCGGCGTGGCAGGATTGCTGTTGCTGGCCGGCTGGCTGGGTGGTCTCGCCGACGCGCCGCGCAATCTATCGCTTGGCCTGTTGCTGGGCGCGTACACGGCGGGCGGTTTCTACACTTTGCGCGACGCCTGGCAGAGTTTGCGCGATCGCCGTTTCGATATCGATACGCTGATGATCGTTGCCGCGGCCGGCGCGGCGGC